>JAFGTZ010000216.1 GCA_016938795.1 Chromatiaceae bacterium
CACCACGCCCAGGGTCCGGGTCCAGTAGTCCTGCACCGCCGTCAGGGCCGCCCGCGCCGCCGCCGCGCCCCGGTGACGATGCACCAGCTGGCTGGCGTCATCGGCGCCGCGCCGGCCCACCACACCGAGCCGGAACACGATCTCGTGCGCCTGACCGGGCGCCAGCTCGACCTGGACCTGAAGCGCGCCGCAGGCATCCAGCGCCGGTCCAACCCGCCCGGACAGTCGCGTGCGGGTCAAGGCGACCGGCCGGCTCAGGCTGCCGTTGCGCCCGATGAATTCGGTGCGGTCGCCGGTGAGGGTGCGGGCCGGGTCGTCCACGTCGAAAAAGGCCATCCGGTCGGCAAACTCGCTGTTGTAGGGATTGCGGGCGAAGAGCGCGCCGCTGGCCGGATCAATCTCGGTGATGACATGCAGCGCCGACTTGGGCCGCAGATCGCCGAGCACCCACTCGACATAGCCGGTTGCCGACAGCCGGCGCGGTCGCTCCGAGCCATTGCGCAGCTTCAGCACCCAGTACTTGAGCGGCTCATCGAGGGCGACATAGGTCCACAACTCGGACTCGATGCCGGCCTCGCGGTGCTCGAAGACGCTGTAACCGAAGCCGTGGCGGCTGACATAGGGCGTGGCGCCCGGACTCGGCAGCGGGGTCGGCGACCAGACCTGGCCGCTCGCCTCGTCGCGCAGATAGAAGGCCTCGCCGTGGACATCGCTCACCGGGTCGTTGTGCCAGGGCGTGAGCCGGAAGCCGTGGGCGTTCTCGCTCCAGGTGTAGGCCCCGCCGCCGGCGGAGACGACCGTGCCGAAGCGTGGATTGGCCAGCACGTTTACCCAGGGCGCGGGCGTCGTGCGGCCGGGCGCAGTGGTGATGACATACTCGCGCCCGTCGGCGCAGAAGCCGCCCAGACCATTGTCGAAGGCGAGCGCCGGACGTGACGAGTCAGCGTGCTCGGTCTCGCGCGGTCGGCTGCCGGCGAGCTTCAAGGGCGGCATCCGCGCCGGTCGCGGACCGCGCCGACCGAGCTGCTCGGCCAGCGTACCCTGGCTGTCGCTGAGGATGGCGCGCGCCACGGTCTGGAACAGGATGCGATCCTCGTCCGAGATCTGATCGGCCGGACGGATGAAGATGCCGCCCGGATGGTCCACCACATGCGCCTCGACACCGGCGGCGATCAGGCCCAGGATCTGCTCCTGGAGCTGCTGGCGATAACCGGCGCGGTCCTCGTTCCAGATCACCAGATCCACGGTGAGTCCCTTGAGCCGCCAGTAGGCATGGGCCTGGACGAGCTGATGCACCAGGCCGATGTTGGCGCGCTCGGCGATCCGGCACAGCACGATGGGCACATCGCCCGACACCGCATGACTCCAGAGTCCGGACTGACCGCGACGGTTCTGCGCCAGCACGCCGGGTTCGGCGCGCAGCGAGGCGTTGGTATAGAGGATCGAGCCGGCCAGCCGTCCGTAGAGCTGTGCGTCGGCCGGGGTCGCGTTGAGCTGGCGCAGCACCACCTGGCTGTGGGTCCAGGCGAGATCGAAGACGCGGTTGGCGAGCCGCTCGTCCTGATACTTTTCGATCAGCTCCAGCGCCTGCTCGCGACTCTCGCCCATGCCGTAGATGAGGTCGAGGGTCGCGGTCTGATCCGGCTCCAGGATGAGCCGATGCCGGATAGCGACCATGGGGTCAAGCACCGAGCCGGCGCGCCCCGAGAGCGCCCCGGCCTGATCCAGCGCCTGGGGTGAGGCCGGAGTGCGATCGCGTCCGATGAACTGCATCCGGTCCGTTTCGCAGGAGGGTTCGAGTGCCGCGAAATCCAGCGACTTCGGTTCCGACTCCGAAGCCGGTTTCACGGCGCCGTCAGGCCCGCCGCGCACCACCATCAGATGAAACATCCAGGGCGTCGCCTCGCCACTGGAGCGTGGGCGGCGGTGGCACAGGATCGCGGATCGCGAATCCAGGATCTCGGTCTGCATGAACAGATTGCTGAAGGCCGGATGCAAGGTGTCGGCCATGGGCGGGGCGAGCACCACCTCGGTGTAGCTGGTGACCTCGATCACCCGCCGGCGGCGGGAGCGGTTGGTGAGCCGCAAGCGTCGCAGTTCCAGATCGTCCTCGGGCGAGACGACGATCTCGGTGTAGGACTCGATCGCGTGATCGCGGCGGCGGAACTCGGCGCGGCCCTCGGAGAAGATCGCCTCGAAGTGCTCCGGCATGACCAGCGTCGGCTGGTAGGCACTCGACCAGAGGGCGCCGCTCTCCCCATCGCGCAGATAGCAGAAGCTGCCCCAGTGATCGCGCGTGCTGTCTTCGCGCCAGCGGGTGACGGCAAGATCCTTCCAGCGGCTATAGCCGCCGCCGGCGTTCGTCACCATGACGTGATAGCGGCCGTTCGAGAGCAACTGCACCTCGGGGTGCGGGGTGTTGGGCGTGTCGATGACGCGGATCGGCGACTCCAGCGGGCTTTCGCTCGGGCCTTCGCTGGTGATCTCGCCATGGGTGTCGGCAAAGAAGGCGGTGGTCTTGGGGATGCGTTCCTGGAGCAGCAGGGCCGTGGCCTGGAACGCGGGCACCGAGGCGAAGCGCCGCTGCATCGGACGGTCGAGCAGCCGATAGGCCAGCGCCAGCAGGGTCATGCCCTGGTGATGGGCCATGAAGGAGCGGATCACGGCGTGTGTCTGGCCGCGCGGCAGCCGCGACCGGGTGTAGTCGATGGCCTCGTAGAAGCCGAACGGCCCGGCCAGTCCGTTGGTCGCAAGCCGCTGGAGATTCAGACAGGCGGCCTCGGGCGCCACCATGAGCGCGAGCGCCGAGGCATAGGGGGCGACGACCAGATCCTCGGCCAGCCAGCGTTTGAGTCCCAGGCCCGGAACGCCGAAGGCGCGGTACTGATAGTTGAGCTGGGCATCGAAGCCGTTGTAGCCGGATTCCGAGACACCCCAGGGCACACCGCGCTCCTTGCCGTAGGCGATCTGTCGCGCCACGGCGGTGCCATAGGTCCGGTCGAGCAGGGTGTGGTCATAGGTCGGCATCACCAGCAGCGGCATCAGATACTCGAACATCGAGCCGCTCCAGGACAGGAGCGTGGCCTCACCGGCGGCGCGGGTCAGCAGACGGCCCAGGGCGAACCAGCTCTCCTGCGGCAACCGACCCTGGGCGATGGCGACGAAACAGCCCAGACGCGCCTCGGAGGCCAGCAGATCGTAATAGCTCGCATCGCGCCGCCGCTCGGCGACGTTGTAGCCGATGGCCAGCAGCGACTGCGCCTCATCGAACAGGAAATCGTAGTCCATCAGGGCCAGATCGGCCGCCGTCTGCGCCAGTCGCTCGATCAGGGCGATCCGCTCGCGCGCGGGCCGGCGGCCGGCGTCGGCCTCCAGCTCGGCCACTTGACGCAGTGTGAGTGACAGACTGGCCGGCGTGTCCGCGAGCTGAGGCATGAGCCACCGCAGATCCTCCAGCAGGGCGCGGCATTGGTGCGCCAGACGCCGCATCCAGACCCTCGGCGCATCCTCGGCTTCGTCCGGCGCCGGCGGTTCAGGCGCAGCGGCTTCGGCCTGGGTCGCCAGCACGTCGAGACAGTCGCGGGCCGCGTTCAGACTGGTCGGCGGTGACTGAAGCACGGCGGCCAGCCGCTTGCGGAACTCTTCGAGCGCGGCCGGCGCCACGCCGCGACGCTCAGACGCGGGGTCGGCCGCGACCGCTTCCTCCACAACCTGCCAGGTATCCTCAAGGCCGTCGAGCCAGCGCGGATTGAGGATCGGGGCGTCGATCAGCCCGCACAGTCCAGGTTCCAGGGTCAACAGATGAGCAGCAAGGTTGCCGCTGTCCACCGACGAGATGTAGTGCGGCGCCAGCGGTAGCAGCGAGCGGGTGTCGTACCAGTTGAAGAAATGACCGCGATGGCGCTCCAGTGCCGTCATGGTGCCCAGGGCGGCGTCCGTGCGCGCGAGCAGTCCAGCGGTGGAGAGATAGCCGAAGTCATGCGCGGTCAGGTTCGCCAGCAGCGAGAGCCCCATGTTGGTCGGCGAGGTGCGATGCGCGACCACGGCCACCGGATGCTCCTGGACATTGTCCGGGGGCAAGCCGTGGTCGTCCGGTCCGACGAAGGTCTCGAAGAAGGCCCAGGTCTTGCGCGCAATGGTACGCAGAAACCGCGTTTGCTCCGTCGTCAGCCGGGCCTCAGGCCGCACCAGCGGTCGGCTCATCCACCAGGCGATGAGCGGCGCCGCCAGCCAGGGCAGGAGGATCGGCGCCGCAACGAGCAGCGCGCCCGGTTCGCATACCGCCAGAACTACGCCCGTCATCAGGGCAAGCGCCGGCGCAATCCACATGAGGCGATAGACATCGCCCAATCGCTGGTCGTGGCGCTCCAGATCGCCCGAGGAGGTCCATTCGAGCAGACCGCGCCGGCTGACGCCCATGCGCCACAGGGTACGAGTCACGGCATCCAGGCTGAACCAGGCTTCATAGGGTAGACAGGCCAGGGTGAACAGCGCCTGCGCCAGGCGCTGGCCGGCATCCTGGATCGCCGCCCACAGATGCGCCGTCCAGCGCAGATCGGCGGACTTGCCCAGTGCGCTCAGAAGCGCGGTGAGCAGCGTCGGAACCAGCAGGATGCCAAGCACCGCCAGCGTCCAGACGCCCGGCTCGGACAACAGCACCAGACCCGACACCAGCAGCGCGGTCAGGGCCGCCGGCACCAGACTGCGGCGCAGATTGTCGGCCAGCTTCCAGCGCGAGAGGATCGAGAGCGGATTGCGGCGCGGCTGACCGTCACGCCCCGGAACGCGCGGCAGCAGCCATTGCGCGATCTGCCAGTCGCCGCGAATCCAGCGATGGCGGCGGCTGACATCCGCGCTGTAGCCGAGCGGATAGTCCTCGTAGAGTTGCACGTCCGAAATCAGCCCCGAGCGTGCATAACAGCCCTCCAGCAGGTCGTGACTGAGGATGCGGTTCTCGGGAAAAAGATCGTCGAGCGCCTGCTCGAAGGCCGCGACCGCATAGATGCCCTTGCCGATGAAGGAGCCTTCCTGGAACCAGTCCTGATAGAGATCCGAAACGGCTCGGGTATAGGGGTCGATGCCTGCGTCCTGCCCGTGCAGGCGCGCGAAGCGGGAGCGGTTCGCACCGGGGAGACTCACCGCCACCCGGGGTTGCAGAATGCCGTAGCCCTGGCTGACACGCCCGAGCTGCGGGTCGAAGTGCGCCCGATTCAGCGGATGCTCCATGGCGCCGACCAGCGCGTGGGCCGCATCGCGCGGGAGCTGGGTATCGGTATCCAGCGTAATGACATAGCGCACGGTCGCGAGGATCCGGATATCGCCGACGATCAGCGAGAAACGCGCGCTGGAACAGGTTGCCGGTTCCTCGGGGTCCGCGTGATTCGGCGGCGCGACGGCATCGACGCCGCGCAGCAGGGCATTGAGGTCCATCAGCTTGCCGCGCTTGCGCTCATAGCCCATCCAGAGCCCTTCGCCGGGATTCCAGCGACGCGGGCGATGGAACAGAAAAAAGGTCTCGCCGCCCGGACTGGGGTATTTGGCATTGAGTGCCGCAATGCCCCGCGCGGCCGACCGCATCAGCTGCGCATCGCCCGGCTGCCTCTCTGTGGGTGCATCGCGGAAATCGGTCAGGAGACCAAAGTGCAGACAGGCATCGCGATTGGCCAGAAAACGCACTTCCAGCGCCTCGATCAACGCCTCGATCCCGCGCGCACTGCCGAGCATGGTCGGGATGACGACCAGGGTGCGCGCCTCCGGTGGAATGCCGCTGGAGCAGTCCAGACGCGGCAGCGGATCGGGTGTGGCCAGCAGGCTGGCCAGCCAGTTCACCAGCGCGACCGCCAGTTGACTGGCGCCGAGCACCGCCAGGACCGCGAGCGGCGGCAACAGCCAGCCCGGAAGGCCGTCAGCCTGCGCCAGCAAGCCCCAGGAAAAGCCGGCCGTGAGCAGAAGGATCCCACCCAGATAGAGCGCCAGCGGCGAGCGCCGGCTCAGTCGTTTCAGTGATTCCAGACCGCCAAAGCGCGCACACGCCCGCTGTTCGAGCTGGGACCGTCCCTGATCGATCAGGTAATAGCCGACATGCGCCGCGCGTCCATCCGCGTCCTTTGAGGCCGCACCTGCCTGCGCCAGCCCGATCGCCTCACGCGCCACCTCGGTTTCGGACAGCCGGCTGTGCCTGGCGATGGTCTCGACCACATGCCGATAGCGATCACGGGTGGCGAAATCCATGCGCGCATAGAATCCGCCCGGATCCTGGTTCAGGGTGTGCTCGACCAGACTCATGGTCTCGACGAACTCGCGCCAGTCCATGGCCCCAAGAAATCTGAGACTGCCGATGCTGTTGCTGATCGACACCTGATCGGCGGCCTGCTGCTGGATCTCGACACGCACCAGCTGCTCGATCGTCAGCGCCGACTCGGCGAGCTGCTGTTCGATCCAGGTCAGCGGCAGCGCCAGCGCGGCGCTCTGACCCTGCAGCCGGCGCGCCAGCTCGGCGACGAAGGCGCCCGACAGCGGCGGATTTGAGCGCGCCATGTCCGCGATCATCAGGATCAGATTCTTGGGGTCGCTCTCGGCCATCGCCAACATCTGATCGGCCCAACCGTCGGCCAGATCCTGATCGACCCGGTCAGCCGCAAGGCGCGCCGCGACGCGGCGGAGATTTTCGATCAGCGCCAGTCGCAGCATGATCGGAAAGGCCCAGAGCTCGCCGAGCCGCAGCAGGGTCACGCGCTGATAGGCCGCGACGAAGCGGCGGATGTTTTCGGGATCGACCCGGCCATCGCCATGCGCGATGACCTCCAGCGCCAGGTCATAGACACGCGGCAAAGCCGCCGAGGGACCGTCGCGCAGACGCGGCAGCTCGCGGCTGTAGCCCTTGGGCAGGTGCCGCCGGGCGGTACGAATCTGCTCCTCGATCAGATAGAAGTTATCGAGCAGCCATTCGCCGGCCGGGGCGATGCGACGGTTCTCGGTCACAGCCGCCATGAGCCGCCGGCAAACCTCGGTCAGGATCTTCTCGTTGGCGTTCAGACGCGCCACGAAACGATCCGGCGGGTGCCCGCGCATCAGAACATGCGAGGCCGCGAGCACCTGCCCGTGCTGCTCCATCTGGGTCGCGCTGAACAACTCCAGGCGCAACGGCGACTCGACATCGCTGGACGGATGAAACCGGCGGCGGGCGGACAATTGCCCTCTCAGCTTGACCAGGATGTCGGATATCGGCAGAGCGCGGATGTTCACGTGCGGAGACTCCCTCTCGGTGCAAGATCCTCTCCGGACCCGATGCCCGGAGAGGTCTTCGGGACGCGCGGTCTGTCGTCAGGTCTGCTCACCAGCTATTTGAAATGGGCCGTGAACGCCTGATACGAATCCTTGAAGGCCTCCCAGACATTGTCTGCTTCCACCTTGACCTGTTGCCAGGTGCTCTCGGTGGCCGCCCGCATCTCCGCCAGCTTCTTTTCACCTTCCGCGCGCCTGGCATGCAAGGCGGCGAGATGCTCCTCATATTCCACTCTGGCATCCTCCTTGATTTTATGTCCCTTTTTCTCCAGATCAGCGATATGCTCGCTCCATTCATCGAGCTGTTTCTTCATGGCAGCAATATATTCATCTCTTGCCTTCAGCATGACGCTTTCCTCTCGTTGATTATTTTCCCGACGGAATGCCGGGACACACCAGCGAACTCATCCACATGAGCGCCGGACCACAGCTTCTCGCCTTGATGCAAAGTAGCCAGCGACTTGA
>JAFGTZ010000217.1 GCA_016938795.1 Chromatiaceae bacterium
CGAGCCGAGAGCGAGGCGTTCGCAGACAAGCGTCCCACCGCGCCAACCGGCAGGCGTTGAGGCCAGGTTCTCAACCTCGGCGCGGGGGGTCTCGCGGCTAAAAGCCGCTTGCTCGGGCACAGGATGCGTTTAGCGCTCGCCCGGCGCGAGGATGGCGCCGGCGCGCAGTTGTGCCTCAAGTGCCTCTGGCGGCAGGGGGCGGCTGTAGAGATATCCCTGGGCAATGTAGCAGCCTTGGGCGAGCAAAAAATTGCGCTGCGCTGGATGCTCGACGCCCTCGGCAATGCACTCCAGCTCCAGCGTCTTGGCAAGCCCGATGATGGCCTTGACGATGGCGCTACCCTGTCGGGGCTGGCTGTCCTCATCGCTAATGCCGCTGAGAAAGGAGCGATCAATCTTGAGCGCCTTGATGGGCAGGCGGTTGAGATAGCTCAGCGAGGCGTAGCCGGTTCCAAAGTCGTCGATGGCGGTCATGAAACCGAGTTCGCCAAGTCGTTCGAGGATGTCCACGGCGCGCTCGATCGAGCGCATGGCGGTGCTCTCGGTAATTTCGAATTCGAGCCAGCGCGGCGCGATGGCGTGTGCCTCGACGATGCTCAGCAACCGCGCGTCAAGACCTTCTTGGTACAGCTCGCTGGCCGAGAGATTGACAGCCACCGGCACCAGCGGAGTGCCCGCCTTGCGCCAGCGCTGAATCTGGCGACAGGCCAGGCGCAACACCAAAGGCCCGAGCGCCAGAATAAGGCCACTCGATTCGGCAATCGGTATGAAGCGCGCAGGCGGGATGAGGCCCCACTGCGGATGGTTCCAGCGCACCAGGGCCTCCAGGCTGAGGATGCGTCCGCTTTTCAGATCAACGCGCGGCTGGTAATGGAGGAGAATTTGCTCCTGATGATGCTCTAGCGCCTGGCGCAGCGCCTGTTCGAGCTGGAATTGCGCCTTCAGGCGACTGTCGAGCGCCGGGGTGTAAAAGCGGTAATGCCCTTGCCCCTCGGCCTTGGCCAGATGCAACGCGGCATCAGCGTGACCGATGAGACTGTCGCTGTCGCGCGCGTCCTCGGGATAGAGCGCGATGCCGATGCTGACGCCGAGCAGCAGGCTATGCGACTGCACGGTGAGCGGTCTTGTCAGTGCGTCCTGAATGCGTTCGACGATCCTGACCGAATCTTGCGGCTGATTGAGCCCCTCGGCAAGCCAGATGAAATTGTCGCCCCCGAAGCGCGCGAGGTGGTCGTGCTCGCTAAGCGCGGCCTGAAGTCGGTGCGCGCTCTCGCGCAGCACCAGGTCTCCTGCATCGTGGCCAAAGGAGTCGTTAATGCGCTTGAGATTACCAAGGTCGATGGCGAGCAGCGCCAGCACCTGGGTCTGGCGAATGGCGCGGGTCATGGCCGACTCGATGTTCTCGCGCATGCGCGCCCGGTTTGGCAGTCCGGTGAGCGGGTCGTGATGCGCGAGATAGGCCAGGCGTTCGGCAAGCTGCTTCTCGTCGCTGATATCGACCAGTCCACCGTCGAGGCGCCGAGTGCTGGCTGGCTCTACCTCATTCGAGCATTGGGCGCTGACTCGCGCCCAGCGTAGCGAGCCGTCCCGACGCCGAAGGCGCAGCT
The DNA here is from genome assembly GCA_016938795.1 of Chromatiaceae bacterium. GTDB lineage: Bacteria > Pseudomonadota > Gammaproteobacteria > Chromatiales > Chromatiaceae > Marichromatium. The sequence continues at coordinate 1,608 of JAFGTZ010000217.1, forward strand.
CGCAGCTGGCGCGCTCGCCCGGTGCGAGGGCCAGAATCCGCTCGGCGAACAAGGCCTGATCCTCTTCGAGGATCAGAAAGCGCCAGGTGCCGCGCGCCAGAATCTCCTCCAGCGCATAGCCGCTCAGCGTGGCGATGCTCTCCATCATCCAGTCGATGCGGTAGTCTTCGCCGGGCAGGGCGACGCAGGAAAAGGCCACGTCGGTAATGACGCTGGTCAGTCGTCGGTAACGCGCCTCGCTCGCCAGCAGTGCGTGGCGGGTTTCCTCGCGCTCGGTAACGTCGGTGACCAGCCCCTGAAGATAGAGCAGGCCTCCTTGGTTATCGGTGACGCGGCTGGTTTGTTCCTCGACCCAGCGCATCGAGCCGTCGGCCCAGCGGATGCGGTAGCAGGAGGTAAAGGTCGCGCAGCTGGAGCGGAGAAAGGACTCGAAGTCTTGCATCAGTCCGGCAAGATCGGCCGGATGCACCAGTTCGCTGTAAAGGCGCTCGCCCTGGGTCAGTTCCTCTGGGCTATAGCCCCAACGCTGCACGTTTTCCGAGACATAGCACATCGGCCAGCCCGGTTCGCAGCGCCAGCGCAGTGCAACGGTGGTGCTGGCATCGACCACCTCGACCGCCGCGCGCAGACGTTTGTTGCTGGCGAGCAGTGCATTGCGTTGGGCGATACGCTCGCGCTGGTCGATGACGGTACAGAGTAATTCAGGCGAGCCACCTTCGGCGGCGGGCAAGGCAAGCAGGACCAGCTCGGCCTCGATGAGTTCGCCAGCGACGCCACGCAGTAACACCTCGCAGCATTGCGCGCGACCGCTCTGGCGCGCCTGGCTCAGCACCTGAAGCAGCATGCCTTGATGGCGCGGGGCGGCCAGTTGCGCGAAGTGCTGTCGGTCGAGCGCGAGCAGCTCGCGCGCAGCACGATTGCTCTCTTTCAGCTGGCCCGCTGGCGTGAGTAGCAGCGCGGGCAGCGGCAGCTCCTCGTGAAGGCGGCGAAAGCGTGCGAGGGCAAGTGCGTTGGCGCGCTCGCTCTCGCGCAGTGCCAGTTGCTGCGATTCGAGTTCGGCATGGTAGATATGCAGCTCCTCAAGCAGCTGAGAGAGTCCCGCAGTATCGGGCGCAAGCTCCATGAGGGTGCTGTCGAAGTGTCCATCGCGCAGGATCTGGCGCGCACGGTCGCGTGCTTTCATCCGCCCCTATCCCGAGGAGGCATCGGATGCATCTGGCGCTTGCGCAATCTGGATGCGGTTGCGGCCCTGTTTCTTGGCCTGATAGAGCGCCTGATCGGCAGCCTCCTGAAGACTGGCGGCATCGGCGAATGTGGGAAAGGTGGCGATGCCAGCGCTGAAGCTGGCCTGAAAACCCACTCCCTCATCGGCGCGAAACACGGCGCGTCCAAAGTGCTCGCGCAGGGCATCGAGACGCTGCTTGGCCGTCTCGGCGTTGGCGCCGCTCAGCACCACGGCGAATTCCTCTCCGCCATAGCGTCCGACTAGATCGCCGTCGCGCAGATGCTGACGCAGCAGCCGCCCGAGCGCCATCAGCACCTGATCGCCCGCAGCATGGCCATGGCGATCATTGACCATTTTAAAGTGGTCGAGATCGAGCATGGCAAAGCTCAGCGGTTCGTGCGCGCGGCGTGCGGCGCTCAGGCTGGTGGCGAGAAACTCCAGAATGGTCTTGTGATTGAAGAGCCCGGTGAGACTGTCGCGCACCATGAGCGAGCGCAGGGTGCGCATGCGCTCGGCGCGCAGGCGCACCTGCGCCACCAGGCGTGCGGGTTCGACCGGTTTGCTGAGAAAGCCGTCGGCCCCAACCGAGAGCGCCGCGAACTGCCGGTCGATGTCGGTTTCGGAGGAGAGGTAGATGATGGGCAACCCGAGATAGCCGGGGATCTGGCGTAGCAGTTGCGCGAGTTCAGGGCCGGAGCAGCCCGGCATGTAGAGATCCATGAGCACCAGATCGGCCTGAAAGTGGGCAAGCTGATGCAGGATGTCGCTCGGGTCATGCACCTGGCGCACGATCATGCCCGCCTCTTCCAGAATGGCGGCATGCAGTTCGGCAACCTGCGCCTCGTCATCGACGATGAGAATATGAAAGGGCTCGGGCGGGGCAATGGCGGTGAGTTGATCGAGCACCTCGATCAGCTCCACAGTGCGCACGGGTTTGAGGCAATAGGCGCTGCCACCAGCGCGTACCGCGCTCAGACGGGCCGCGAAATCGTTGCGATTGGAAATGAAGACGGTGGGAATGGGGTGTCCGGTGATGGATTTCAGCCGACGCAGCATCTTGGGGCCGGCGGTGTGGCCCTCGGGAAAGACGATATCGAGCACCATGGCATCCGGCGCCCTGGCGGTGGCCGCCGCCTGAAGACGCTCGATGGAGGCGAAGGCGGTGACTTGATAGCCGAAGGAGGCAAGCTGGGTGGAGAGTTCCTGAACGATGGCGGGGTCATCGTCGCAGAGATAGATCAGGCGCTGGGTGCGCGGCCCAAGGGCCGTGTGTTCCGCTCGGGGGGCGGAGGGGAGGGGTGAGCTGGGCGAGGCGATTTCTTCGGCGGCCTCGCGCGTGAGTTGCTCAAGCCGTTGGGTCTGCTCATCGAGCCGTGCAAGCATGTCCTGATCAACGGGTGTCTGGCCATCGAGCGCCTCGCGCGCAAGTCGCTCAGCGGTATCCGCTGCCTTGCCAATGGCCTCCAGGTCGAAGGAAAGACTTGAGCCCTTGAGCGTATGAAAGGTGCGATGCAGCAGACTCAGGGGCTCGGGTTGTTCGATGCCGGGGCGCAAGGCGGCGAGCTGTGCGCGAATGTTCGCCAGCCGCTCGGGGATCTGATCCAGAAAAACTTGGCGCAACCGCAATTTGCGGTCCTGGATGCGCGCTGGGTCTGGTTCGCTCATGCGCTTCTGAAGATGGCGGTTAGACTGGCTGGGTGGATCTGGCCTGCGTTTGCAAGAGAGGCGCGCCGGATGTGCGCTTCGTGCCCTGGTCAGCGAGTGACCTAACCTTGAAAGGTTGCAAGTGCGCGCGGCAAGGCCTGTTCGAGTAACTGATCCTTCGCAACGAGCGCCACGTCCGCACAGTCCGCAATGCGTTCATTCAGCGTAGCAGCATCCTCGGCAGTTAGCAGAATGAAGGGGAGCCCGATGTCAGCCTCGCGCAGCGCACGCAACAGGCCAAGGCCGTCGAGTCCTGGCATGTGCAGATCCGAGACCACAGAGTCGACGACATGCTCACCCGAGCGGATAACCGCAAGCGCTTCCCGTGCGTCTGTCATGACGCGGCAGCCATGGCCCGCATCTTCCAGGATGGCGGTGACCAGGGCGCCAAAGAGTGGATCGTCATCCACGATGAGGATATGCATGGTTCGTTATTCTTCCGGTGCGGGCAGATTCGACGCCCGTATGCACGGGCGCGGGCGCTAGGGTTCAAGCCGCATCAGGCCGTTTCGGGGCGATGGGCTTGGTCAAGCGCGTTGATGAGATGCGGAATCTGCGAGAGCGCCGGCGCTCCATCCATAAGCAGCGCAATGGGCATGACCTCGAAGATTTCCTCGGGCGGCGCGCCGAATTCGAGCGCCGAGCGGGTATGCAGCTGGATGTGTTCGTGGCGCTGTTCGACCAGCGCGATGCCAAGCGCAATGAGCTCGCGCACATGGTGTTCGATGGGGCCGCGTGCAAGCACATATTCGCGCCAGGAGTCTTCCCAGGAGTCCCACATCTCGCCGGTGTCGCGCGGGCTAGCCTTGAGAAAAAGCGCGATCTTGCGCACCTGACAGAGTTCGCCGGGCAGCGCGCCAAGGCGCTTAGCCTCCGAGCTGTGGATGTCGATACAGCGGCGGCATTGTTTCGACAGGGCCATGCCGAGCGTGATGAACTCCTTGTTCTTGCGCTCGATGATCCCCTTGCGGGTGCTTTCCTGCGAGAGTTCGCCGATGATTTCGAGAAATTCTTCAAGACCGTATTCGCGGGCGCGGTGCAGGGACTGCTTGAAGGTGTCGGGAGTGCTCATGTGTGGGATGAACCTTGGGGGCTTTTGGTAACGGGGGGCGCGGATTGGGCACACTAGCCGAAGGTGTCGGGGCGTTCAATCGCGTTTTCGTGACGCCGTTCGCGGAACCATGCGTTAAATCCGCTAGGCTTGCAAGTGTGTCATGTCACCTGATGGCGCTATTGCCTGATGGGTGTCGCAAGCAGGGCGTACAAGATTAAAACAAGCGTCAGGCATCGGCACCCTGTCGGACGTTGATCGAGTTGGACATTGCTTTAGACTGCGCCTCGGCGCACGCCATCCTTCAGCTACTCACAAGGAGTTGATATGCACCGCACCAGCGGCATCTTGCTTCACCCGACCTCGCTCCCGGGCCCCTTTGGAATTGGCGACCTGGGGCCTGCTGCCTGGCGCTTCGTGGATTTTTTGGCGGCTGCCGGGCAAGGCGTGTGGCAAATGCTGCCGCTCGGACCCACCGGCTATCGCGACTCACCCTATCAGTGTACCTCGGCCTTCGCAGGCAATCCGCTGCTGATCAGCCCCGAGCGCCTGCTTGAAGCGGGCTGGATCGAGGCCGAGGATCTGGTCGCACCCGATTTTCCGCTGGATGAGGTGGATTTTGGCGCGGTTGCCGCCTGGAAGCGCGAGCTGCTGCTGCGCGCCAAGGTGGGCTTCGAGGCGCGTGCCGAGGCGGATGAGCTGGCGGATTTTGAACGATTTTGCGCGACTCATCGCGATTGGCTCGATGATTTTGCGCTCTACAGCGCGCTGAAAATACACCACGAGCGGCGCGCCTGGACCGACTGGGATCGCCCCTTCGCGCTGCGCGAACCGCGTGCGCTGGCGCGCTGGAGCAAGGCGCATCATCACGAGGTCGAATTCCACCGCTTCGTGCAATATATGTTTTTCCGTCAGTGGACCGAGCTGCGCGCCCATGCCAATGCGCGTGGCGTGCGACTCATTGGCGATGTGCCCATTTTTGTCGCGCACGATTCCAGCGAGGTCTGGATGCATCCCGACTGGTTTGAACTCGATGCCGAGGGGCATCCGACCGTCATCGCCGGGGTGCCGCCCGATTATTTCAGCGCCACCGGACAGCGCTGGGGTAATCCGCTCTATCGCTGGTCGGTGCTGGCCGCCGATGGCTATGACTTCTGGGTGCGGCGTCTGCGCCAGGTGCTGGAGCTGGTCGATCTGGTGCGCATCGATCACTTTCGCGGTTTCGCCGGCTACTGGGAGATTCCCGCCGAGGAGGATACCGCCATCAACGGTCGCTGGGTGCCCGGGCCCGGCATGGCGCTGTTCGAGGCACTGCGCGCGGCACTGGGCGAGCGCCTGCCGCTGATCGCTGAGGATCTGGGGGTCATTACCGAGGACGTGGAGGCGCTGCGCGACGCCCTCGACCTGCCGGGCATGGCGATTTTGCAATTCGGCTTCGAGGACATCCCCGAGGGCTTCGGGCGCTCGCATTTTCTGCCGCACAACCACCGTACCAAGCTTGCTGTCTACACCGGTACGCACGACAACAACACCCTGCTTGGCTGGTGGGCCGCGCGCGATGAAGACACCCGCGCCAAGGCGTGCGCCTATCTCAACAGCAAGGGCGCTGAGGTGCAGTGGGACTTCATCCGCGCCGCGCTCGGCTCGGTGGCGTCGCTCGCGCTTTTTCCGCTACAAGATGTCTTGGGGCTTGGCGCCGAGGCCTGCATGAACCGCCCCGGCACCGCCGAGGGCAACTGGACCTGGCGCTATCGCGAGGAGCAGCTCACGCCCGACACGGCCGAGCGGCTGCGCACGCTCAGCCGGCTCTACGGACGCCTGCCCTATCCTGTTGCTTAAAAGGCCTCTGGCGAGAGTGGGGCTCTCCCTCGTCTACGAGGCTGGGGAGAGGGAGGCAAGCCTGTCTATGCGCGGAGCGCCTGCCCGTGGAAGCGGCTTCCAGCCGCGAGCCGACAGCGAGACCCTTGCAGACAGGCGTGCCACTGTGTCTGCTGGTCAGTGCTGATCCCGGGTTCTCAACCTCAGTGCGGGGTTCTCGCGGCTGGAAGCCGCTTCCACAGGCGGTTCTCAGAGACGAGGGTGCGCATTGCGCGCCATTTTCCCCGGGGCAGGCTCTCAGACCTGCCCCGACTCAGCCCGGCCTTTCTCGGCGCTCAGATAGGCAATCCAGGCCGCATCCGCCGTGCCGCGCTCGACGGGTCGAAAATTGCCATCCGGCTCGCCCTCGGCATCCCAGCCCTGCCAATACACCTCAATCCGTCCGAAGCCGGCCTCGGCAAGCAGCTCGCGAATCTCGGGCAGGGTCCAGAGGCGCCACTCGTAGCGGAAGGCGCGCTCCAGCGCCGAACCGTCGTCGAAGCGGAAATGGATATGACAGCGCATGCGCGCGCTGATCGGATCGAAGTCGGCCTGC
>JAFGTZ010000001.1 GCA_016938795.1 Chromatiaceae bacterium
GGCTTCCCGACCGACATGCAGGCGCAGTTCTGTGCGCTCAACAGCATTGCCGAGGGTGTGGGCACGGTCACCGAAACCATCTTCGAGAACCGCTTCATGCACGTGCCCGAGCTTCAGCGCATGGGCGCCGATATCCGCATCGAGGGTAATGTCGCCATCTGTCGTGGAGTTGAACATCTCACGGCGGCGCCGGTTATGGCGACCGATCTGCGCGCCTCGGCGGGACTGGTGCTCGCGGCCTTGGTCGCACGGGGCGAGACGCTCATTGATCGCGTCTACCATCTTGATCGCGGCTATGACAACATCGAGACCAAACTTCAGGCCCTGGGCGCCGATGTGCGGCGCATCGGCGGCGAGCAAGGGGACGCCACGCCATGACAACACAGCGATCGCTGACCATCGCACTCTCCAAGGGGCGCATCTTCGAGCAGGCCCTGCCCCTGCTGGCGCACGCCGGGATTCACCCGCTTGAGGATCCGGAGAGCAGCCGCAAGCTCATTCTCGACACCAGCGATCCGGGCGTGCGCTTTCTCATCATTCGCGCCAGCGACGTGCCCACCTATGTGCAGTACGGCGCCGCCGATCTGGGCATCGCCGGCAAGGATGTGCTGCTTGAGCACGGCGGTGAGGGCCTCTACGAGCCGCTCGATCTGGGCATCGCGCGCTGTCGGCTCATGGTCGCCGGGCTGCCCGATTGCGAGCCGCCAGCGAATCGCCGTCTGCGCATCGCCACCAAGTATGTGCATAGCGCCGAGCGCTACTTCGCGGCCAAGGGCGAGCAGGTCGAGCTCATCAAGCTCTATGGTTCCATGGAGCTTGCGCCCCTGGTGGGGCTCGCCGATCGCATCGTCGATCTGGTCGAGAGCGGCAACACCTTGCGCGCCAACGGGCTGGTGGCGCTGGAGCATATCGCCGACATCAGTTCGCGTCTGGTGGTCAACAAGGCGGCCTGGAAGATGAAGCACGAGGCGGTGAGCGAACTGCTCGACCAGTTGCGCGAGGCGCTCGCCTCCGATCCGAACCAGCAGGCGGCTCCAGGCGGGGCCGGGGAGAAGTCAGCGTGACCGAGATTCGATGTCTGTCCACCCAGCAAACCGATTTTCAGGCGCGGCTCGATGAGTTGCTGGCCTGGGAGTCGGTGTCCGACGAGCGCGTGCAGCAGACCGTGGCCGAGATTATCCGCGAGGTGCGCACACGCGGTGATGCGGCGCTGCTCGACTACACCGCGCGCTTTGATCGCTGGACGCCGCGCGCCGCCGCCGAGCTCGAGATTCCGCGCGCACGTCTCGCCGAGGCCGCCGAGCGCATTCCCGCCGTCCAGCGCGAGGCGCTCGAGGCCGCCGCCGCGCGGATTCGCGCCTATGCCGAGCGCCAGAAGATCGAGGGCTGGAGCTATCGCGAGACCGACGGCACCCTGCTCGGGCAGCAGGTGAGTCCGCTCGATCGGGCCGGGCTCTACGTGCCGGGCGGCAAGGCGGCCTATCCCTCCTCGGTGCTCATGAACGCCGTTCCGGCCAAGGTAGCCGGGGTGGGCGAGCTGATCATGGTGGTGCCCACCCCGGATGGCGAGTTCAACGATCTGGTGCTCGCCGCCGCGCGCATCGCCGGGGTCGATCGGGCCTTTGCCATCGGCGGCGCCCAGGCGGTGGCGGCGCTGGCCTATGGCACCGAGACGGTGCCTGGGGTGGACAAGATTGTCGGCCCCGGCAACATCTATGTGGCCACCGCCAAGCGCGCGGTCTTCGGTCAGGTCGGCATCGACATGGTGGCCGGCCCCTCCGAGATTCTCATCCTCTGCGACGGCCAGAGCGATCCCGACTGGATCGCCATGGATCTCTTCTCGCAGGCCGAGCACGACGAGGATGCCCAATCCATCCTGGTGAGCTGGGATGCGGACTTTCTCGACCGGGTGGCCGAGAGCATCGAGCGTCTGCTCCCGAGCATGGAGCGCGCACCCATCATCGCCTCGGCGCTGGCCGCGCGCGGCGCGCTCATCGCGGCAGCGGATTGCGATGAGGCCATCGCCATCGCCAACCACATCGCGCCCGAGCATCTGGAGCTCTCGGTAGCCGATCCCGAGGCGCTCATCGGGCGCATCCGTCACGCCGGCGCCATCTTCATGGGGCGGCACACCGCCGAGGCGCTGGGCGACTATTGCGCCGGCCCCAACCATGTGCTGCCCACCTCGCGCACCGCGCGCTTCTCCTCGCCGCTCGGGGTCTACGATTTTCAGAAGCGCTCCAGCCTCATCATGGCCTCGCCCCAGGGCGCGGCCCGGCTGGCGGCCACGGCTTCGGTGCTGGCGCGCGGCGAGGGGCTCACCGCCCACGCCCGCTCGGCCGAATACCGGGGCGAGCCGGAGGCATGAGTCGCATGGAGCCGGATGCCCTGACCGCCCTGATCGAGCGCCTGGTGCGCCCCGAGATTCAGCGCCTGAGCGCCTATCATGTGCCGCCCGCGCGCGGCATGATCAAGCTCGATGCCATGGAAAATCCCTATAGCTGGAGCGACGGGCTGCGCGCCGCCTGGCTGGAGACCCTGCGCGAGGTGACGCTCAACCGCTATCCTGACCCCACGGCGGGCGAGCTTTGCCAGCGTCTGCGCGCCAGCATGGAGATTCCCGAGGGGATGGGGCTGCTGCTCGGCAACGGCTCAGACGAGCTCATCCAGATGCTGGCCATGACGCTCGCGCGCCCCGGGGCCAAGGTGCTCACGGTCGAGCCCGGCTTTGTCATGTACCGGCTCATCGCCACCTTCGCCGGCATGGACTATGTCGGCGTGCCGCTGCGCGCCGGGGACTTCACGCTCGACATGCCGGCCCTGCTGGAGGCCATCGAGCGTGAGCGCCCGGCCATTCTCTATCTGGCCTATCCCAACAACCCCACCGGCAACCGCTTCGATTCGGATGATCTGGTGCGTCTGATCGAGGCGATGCCGGGGCTGGTGGTGATCGACGAGGCCTATGCGCCCTTCACCGACTACAGCTTTCTCGGGCTGCTCGGCGACTGGCCGAATCTTCTGGTGATGCGCACCGTCTCGAAGATGGGACTGGCCGGGCTGCGCCTGGGTTATCTAGCTGGTCCGCCGACCTGGATCGAGCAGATCGACAAGACCCGTCTGCCCTACAACATCAACGTGCTCACCCAGGCCTCGGCCCGCTTCGCGCTCGAACACAAGGCCGTGCTCGATGCCCAGACCCAGGCCATTCGCGCCGAGCGGGTCCAGCTCTTCGAGGCGCTGCGCGAGCTGCCCGCGCTGCACCCCTATCCGAGCGAGGCGAATTTCATCCTGGTGCGCGTGCCTGCGGGTCGCGCCCCGGCGCTCTTCGAGGGCCTCAAGGCGCGCAACATCCTCATCAAGTCGCTCGACGGCTCCCACCCGTTGCTCGCCGACTGTCTGCGCCTCACCGTGGGCGCCCCGGAGGAGAACGCCGCCCTCATCGAGGCGCTGCGCGAGCTGCTCTAAGCGCTGAACGACTCCGGCGCCTGAGTTGTTGGTTGTCCGCGCGCGCCATCGCGATGCCGCGCAACGCGGGCACTGGGATTTGTTGGAGCGCCTGTACCTACTCTACCGATACGAGGCACCGAGCATGGCCTAC
>JAFGTZ010000218.1 GCA_016938795.1 Chromatiaceae bacterium
CACCCGGCACCTGCTCGCCGAGCTTGCCGGCACCCAGCCGCTCGCGGTGGTCATGGACGCCCAGATCGAGGCATTGCGCGCCTGGGCGCGCGAGCGCACCGTGCCTGCGCACATCGCAGACGCGGATTAATCTGCGCGCGCAACCAGAGCAAGCCCCGAGACAAGGCCGACGCGAGGCACAACGTTGGCAACATGAGGCGAACGACCAATAATGTCACGATATAGCCATCTGTTTGAGTCCATCGCCCCATGACCACCACAACGCTCTCAAGTCGCGAATTCAATCAGGATGTCGGGCGCGCGAAGCAAGCGGCGCAACAGGGTCCGGTCTTCATCACGGATCACGGCAAGCGCGCCCATGTCCTGCTGAGCATCGCGGAGTATCAGCGACTCATCGGCGCCCGGGACCTCCAGAGTCTGACCGATGCACTGGCCGCGCCGGGGCTGAGTGATATCGAGTTCGAGCCGGCTCGTCTGACGCTCTCCAGCCAAGCCACAGAATTCTGATGTTCCTGCTCGATACCAACGTGATTTCCGAGCTGCGCAAGCTCGGCGATGGCAAGGCCGATGCTGGGCTCACCGCTTGGGTCTCGGGCGTGGCGGCATCGAGCACCTATCTCTCGGTCATCACGCTCATGGAACTGGACATCGGGATTCTGCGTCTTGAACGACGCGACCTTGCGCAAGGTCAGCGGCTGCGCCACTGGTTCGAACACCAGGTTGAGCCTGCCTTTGCCGAGCGCACCCTGGCGATTGATGCTCGGATCGCGCGTCGCTGCGCTCAGCTGCACGTTCCCGACCCACGCGCTGAGCGCGATGCGCTCATCGCGGCCACCGCGCTGGTGCATGGATTGAGCGTCGTCACGCGCAATGTGGCTGATTTTAAGGCGCTTGGCGTTGAACTGATCAATCCATGGACTGGGGCATGAGCCAAGGCAAGAACGCGGGTCGTGGCAATCCGCGCCGGGCGGTTCGGTGCATTGCACAACACCCTGATCCCAACCATCCGCAAGCCAGGCCGCCGTGGAGGCGGTCATTGAGATCAGCCCATGCAATACAAGGACTACTACCAGACCCTCGGCGTGGCGCGGGGCGCCTCGCAAGACGAGATTAAAAAGGCCTACCGCCGCCTCG
>JAFGTZ010000219.1 GCA_016938795.1 Chromatiaceae bacterium
CTCGGGGGCGGGCGGGTGCGCCGACAGCATCGCGCTGCTGCGCAGGAGCTATCGCTTCAAGGAGGGCAGCGGCATCGCGCGTCTGGCCCTGGCGATCAATGGGGGCGATGCGCGCGCGGTAGGCGGCGCGCTCGGGCGCGCGTACAAGGATGCCCGACATCTGGATCTTGCCGAGGCGCAGCTGCCCGACTTTATCGCCGACTTCGTGGTCGAGCGCCATCGCGCGGTGCTAGGCGCGCCCGATCCCGAGTCCGCGCTCAAGGCGCTGGGTCGCTACCGGGTGCTGGGCGCGCTGCGCGAGGGGCCGGTTGGCGTGGGGCGGCTCAACCGCTTGGCCGAGCAGGCCCTGGCGCGCGCCGGGGTGCTGCGCCCCGAGGGGCCGCTCTACGCAGGCCGCCCCCTGCTGGTGACGCGCAACGACTATGGTCTCGGCCTCTTCAATGGCGATGTGGGGCTCTTGCTGCCCGATCCCGAGGCCGGCGGCGAGCTGCGCGCCTGGTTCGAGACCAGCGCGGGCGTGCGCCGTCTCTTGCCCTATCGGTTGCCGCCGGTGGAGACGCTCTTTGCCATGACGGTGCACAAGAGCCAGGGCTCGGAGTTCGACGCCGTGGCGCTCATCCTGCCGCGCCAGGCGCATCCGCTGGTCACCCGCGAGCTCATCTACACCGGCATCACCCGCGCCCGGCGCGAACTGGTGCTGGTGGGCAGCGCGGTCGAGATTGCCCGTGCCGCGCGCCACTCCATCCGCCGCTCCTCGGGCCTTGAGGATGCACTCTGGCCGCGCAGTGCATAGGAAAGGCGTTTGGTTCGCGGTAGGATGTAGAGCTTTACGCTTCTGCCTGACGTGGAGCGCCTTATGTCCTATCCCAGCATCGAGGAGACCGTTGGCAACACCCCGCTGGTGCGGCTCCAGCGCCTGGCGGGCGCGGCGTCCGCGCGGGTGCTGGCCAAGCTCGAAGGCAGCAATCCGGCCGGTTCGGTGAAGGATCGCGCCGCGCTCAACATGATCCGGCGCGCCGAGGAGCGCGGCGACATTCGCCCCGGCGATACCCTGATCGAGGCCACCAGCGGCAACACCGGCATCGCCCTGGCCATGGCGGCGGCCATGCGCGGGTATCGCCTGGTGCTCTTCATGCCCGAGAACATGAGCGCCGAGCGGCGCGGGGCCATGCGCGCCTTTGGTGCCGAGATTGTGCTCACCCCGCGCGAGGGCGGCATGGAGGCGGCCATCGACGCGGCGCGCGCTCTGGAGGCGCGCGGCGAGGGGTGGCGTATCGACCAGTTCTCGAACCCCGACAATCCGGGCGCCCATTACACCAGCACCGGCCCCGAGATCTGGCGCGACACCCAGGGGCAGGTGACGCATTTTGTCAGCGCCATGGGCACCACGGGCACCATCATGGGCGTCGGGCGTTATCTCAAGGAACGCAATCCCGAGATCCAGATCGTGGGCGTGCAGCCTGCCGAGGGGGCGAGCATTCCCGGCATCCGCCGCTGGCCCGAGGCCTATCTGCCGCGAATCTACGATCCCTCGGGGGTTGATCGCATCATCGACATTGGTCAGGCGGAGGCCGAGGAGACCATGCGCGCCCTGGCCGCGCGCGAGGGCATCTTTGCCGGCGTCTCCTCGGGCGGGGCCATGGCCGCCGCGCTGCGCCTGGCCGCTGAGTGCGAGAATGCGCTCATCGTCGCCATCGTCTGCGATCGGGGCGATCGCTATCTGTCCACCGGTGTCTATCCGGCCTGACATCCATCCAAACTGATTTGAGCATTGATCCGCAGGTGTCGAGAAAACGCAAACCCCTTCCAGCCGACCCGGTTGAGGTCGAGATCGAGCGCCTGACCCATGAGGGTCGGGGTGTGGCCCATGTCGAGGGCAAGGCCGTTTTTATCGCGGGCGCCCTGCCGGGCGAGCGTGTGCGCTTTCGCTACACGCGCCTGCAGCGCCGCTATGACGAAGGGCAGGTGGTCGAGGTGCTCGATGCCGTGCCTGATCGGGTGGAGCCGCGCTGCGCCCACTTCGGGGTCTGTGGCGGGTGC
>JAFGTZ010000220.1 GCA_016938795.1 Chromatiaceae bacterium
AGGCCGGCAACCACGCGCCGGCCTTCGGCTTGCAGGATGTTATAGGTGCGACAGGCCGCCGGGGTGGACATCACCTCGATGCCAATGCCGCGCGCGAGGGCGGGGGCCTGAAGTTCGAGCGGGAGCAGGCGCTGGACCTGGCCCGTGCCGAGCAGGATGAGCTGGGGATCTGTCTCCAGCAGCTCGGCGATGTGCGCGGCCTGCAGCGCCTCGGGTCTGTCGGGGCCCCAGTCTGCAACGAGCCGCTCGGCGCTGAGCGCCAGGGCGCGATGGTAGCGCCGTCCGCCAATGGTCAGGCTCTCGGCGTCGTAGGCCTCGATGCGGTAGCCGTCTGTGGTGTCTTCGGAGAATTTCATGCCGAGACCTTACTCCAAGGCGCCGGCCTGAACAAGCAGGCAGGGCGCGGGGGCTTTGATAGAATGGAACCTTTCCATCCAATCAACCCATCCGGACTTCCATGACCGTTCGCACCCGTTTTGCTCCGTCCCCCACTGGTTATCTGCATGTCGGCGGCGCCCGCACCGCGCTCTTTAGTTATCTCTATGCGCGCAAGCATGGCGGGCAGTTTGTGCTGCGCATTGAGGACACCGATCTGGAGCGCTCCACGGCCGAGTCGGTGAACGCCATCCTGGAAGGCATGACCTGGCTGGGGCTCGACTATGACGAAGGGCCTTTCTATCAGACCCAGCGCTTTGATCGCTATAACGAAGTGATCGACGAGCTGCTCGCCAAGGGGCTGGCCTATCGCTGCAACTGCTCGAAGGAGCGCCTGGAGAAGCTGCGTGTCGATCAGATGGCGCGCAAACAGAAACCACGCTACGACGGGCACTGTCGCAACCGTCCGGTCGATCCGAACGAACCCCATGTGATCCGCTTCAAGAACCCGGTCGATGGCGTGGTGGTGGTCGAGGATCTCATCCGTGGCCGCGTGCCCTTCAGCAACGCTGAACTCGACGATCTCATCATCCGGCGCAGCGACGGCTCGCCAACCTATAACCTGACCGTGGTGGTCGATGACGCCGACATGGCCATTACCCATGTCATTCGCGGCGACGATCATCTCAACAACACCCCGCGCCAGATCAACATCCTGCGCGCGCTCGGGCGCGAGATTCCGCGCTATGCCCATGTGCCCATGATTCTCGGTGACGACGGGGCGCGGCTCTCCAAGCGCCATGGCGCGGTCAGCGTCATTTCCTACCGCGATCAGGGCTATCTGCCCGAGGCGCTGCTGAACTATCTGGTGCGTCTGGGCTGGTCGCACGGTGATCGTGAGCTTTTCACGGTCGAGGAGATGATCGAGCTGTTCGACATCGCCGATGTCAACAAGGCCGCCTCGGCCTTCAATACCGACAAGCTCGCCTGGCTCAATCAGCAGTATCTGCAACAGGCCGAGCCGGCGCATATCGCCCGACTGCTGAGCCCCCACATGGGCCAGTTGGGCATTGATCCGAGCACCGGGCCGGCGCTGGCCGATGTGGTGAAGGCGCAGGCCGCGCGCGCCAAGACGCTGGTGGAGCTGGCCGAGATTAGCGCCTTCTGCTACCGCGATTTCGACGATTTCGACGCGGACTCGGCGAAGAAGCATTTGCGCCCCGTGGCGCGCGAGGCGCTGGTCAAGCTCCGCGAGGGCTTCGAGCTGATGGCGCTGGAGGACTGGCGCCCCGAGGATCTCAAGCATGTGGTCGAGCGTGTGGCCGAGGCGTTGGAGGTCAACATGGGCAAGGTCGCGCAGCCGTTGCGCGTCGCCATCGTAGGCCGCGCCGCCTCG
>JAFGTZ010000221.1 GCA_016938795.1 Chromatiaceae bacterium
CCCATCGAGGTCGAGAAGCTCCGTGATTTCATCGCAGCATTCGGCTTCCAGGTCGTCGCGGTTCCCGATCTGTCCTCCTCGCTCGACAATCATCTGGGCGAAAAACAGGCGTCCCTGAGCAGCGGCGGGGTGACGGTGGCTGAGCTTCAGGATCTGGCGGATGCGGCCTGGGTCGTCACAGTCGGGGCCTCCGTTCAGTCCGTCGGCGCGACCTTGCAGAAGAAAAACCCGGCGATCCAACACCAGCACTTCAATCATGTCAGCGGTCTGGTAGGAACCGACGCGCTGGTGGCCTGGCTGCTGGAGGCGAGCGGGCGGGAGGCGCCGCCACCGGCGGTGGAGCGCTGGCGCAGGCGGTTGCAGGACGCCATGCTCGACAGCCATTTTTCCATCGGCCAGACCCGTTTCCTGCTCGTCGCCGAACCCGATCATCTGGCGGCCATGGCTGCGTCGCTGCGCGAGGCGGGGGGCAAGGTCAGCCTGGCCATTGCCACGGTCGATTCACCCATCCTGAATGACATTGAAGCCGATCAGGTCATCGTCGGGGATCTTGAAGATGCCGAAAGGCTGCGCGACGCCTATGACCTGATCATCGGCAATTATCACACCGAGGCGCTCGCGCATCGGCTGGGGAAAAAGGCCATCATGCGCGGCTTTCCCAATTATGAAGAGATCGGTAGCGCCTTGAAGCATGATGTGCTCTATGAGGGCGGCGCCTATTTTCTCTTTGAGATTGCCAATGCGGCTGAACGCCTGCGCGAAGAAGAGGTGCACCACGCGCGTGAGCACATCAAGCGGCACGGGCGCGCCTAGCGGGTGGGGCGGGGCGCTCGCCCCCCCTGCCGAGCGCTGGAGGGGGCGCTTGGTTCAGCCCTTCATCGAGGAGAAGAACTCGTCGTTGGTTTTGGTGGCCTTGAGCTTGTCGAAGAGAAATTCCATGGCGGCGAGTTCGTCCATGGGATGCAGGATCTTGCGCAGAATCCACATCTTCTGAAGCTCCGCCGGTCCCATGAGCAGCTCCTCGCGTCGGGTGCCCGAGCGGTTGATATTGATGGCCGGGAAGATGCGCCTCTCGGCGATGCGCCGGTCCATGTGGATTTCCATGTTGCCGGTGCCCTTGAACTCCTCGTAGATCACATCGTCCATGCGCGAGCCGGTATCGACCAGGGCGGTGGCGAGGATGGTGAGCGAGCCGCCTTCCTCGACATTGCGCGCCGCGCCGAAGAAGCGTTTGGGCCGTTGCAGGGCGTTGGCGTCCACGCCGCCGGTGAGCACCTTGCCCGAGGAGGGCACCACGGTGTTGTAGGCGCGCGCGAGCCGGGTGATGGAGTCGAGCAGGATGACCACGTCGCGCTTGTGCTCAACCAGGCGCTTGGCCTTCTCGATGACCATCTCGGCCACCTGCACATGGCGGGTGGCTGGCTCGTCGAAGGTGGAGGAGATGACCTCGCCGCGCACCGAGCGGGCCATTTCGGTCACCTCTTCGGGGCGCTCGTCGATGAGCAGCACGATGAGATAACACTCGGGATGATTGTGCCCGATGGACTGGGCGATGTTTTGCAGCATCATGGTCTTGCCCGCCTTGGGCGGCGAGACGATGAGTCCGCGCTGGCCCTTGCCGATGGGGGCGACCAGGTCGATGGTGCGGGCCGTGATGTCCTCGGTGCTGCCGTTGCCGATTTCGAGCGTGAGACGCTTCTGGGCAAAGAGCGGGGTGAAGTTCTCGAAGAGAATCTTTGACTTGGCATTCTCGGGCCGGTCGAAGTTGATATCCGACACCTTGAGTAGCGCGAAGTAGCGCTCGCCGTCCTTGGGCGGTCGGATCTTGCCCGAGATGGTATCTCCGGTGCGCAGCCCGAAGCGGCGGATCTGGCTTGGCGAGACATAGATGTCATCGGGGCCGGCGAGATAGGAGGCGTCGGCCGAGCGCAGAAAGCCGAAGCCGTCTTGCAGGATTTCGAGCACCCCATCGCCATAGATGTCTTCGCCGCGCTTGGCCTGGGCCTTGAGGATGGCAAAGATCAGGTCTTGTTTGCGCGAGCGTCCGACACCTTCGATGTCCATGGACTGGGCAAGGGCAACCAGCTCGGGGACGGGTGTCTTCTTAAGTTCGGTTAGGTTCATCACGGTTATCGTCAGAGAGAGCGGTCATGACTGGTGGGCAGCGCCCGGCGATGGATGTCGTCGTCGCGGGAAGAAGCGGCCTGGGGCGGCAGCCCACCGGAGAGGGGGCGCCCGGACGGGCGCCCCGTGGAAATGCATGGCTGATGAACGCGCGTCTTGCGTTGGCTGGCCCGTCCGGGCTGCGCGCGGATCCTGGTTTTAGAGGTTGCTGTCGATAAAGGCGGTCAGTTGCGACTTGGACACCGCACCCACCTTGGTGGCCTCGACCTCGCCGTCGCGAAAGAGCATGAGGGTGGGAATGCCGCGAATGCCGTAGCGCGGAGGCGTGGCGGGGTTGTCGTCGATGTTGAGCTTGGCCACCTTGAGCCGACCCTCGTATTCTGCGGCGATCTCATCGAGCACCGGGGCGATCATGCGGCAGGGGCCGCACCAGTCGGCCCAATAGTCGAGAAGAACCGGCTTGCTGGATTTCAAGACCTCTTCCTCGAAGGAATCGTCGGTCACATGGACGATGCTGTCGCTCACTGAAGTCTCCCGTGTGTCTGATCCTGAAGCGTGAAGGATGTGAGGCGTGTCGTTGGGGTGTCGCGCGGACCGGATGTCCGAGATGCGGGCAGGTGGATTTGGCGTCGGTACAGGCCCTTGGTTAAGATGCTATTTGATCCAAAGCGCAGTGAATTTGCAAGCCTTGGCCCATGCATGGGCATTCAGCTCCAGGGATTTCCCCCGACATGACAGATACCCACCTGACCTCGACCCGCTTCGATGGCTTCGCGCTCGATGCGCGCATCCTTGCGGGGCTCGCCGACGCCGGCTTCAGCCATTGTACGCCCATCCAGGCCGAAACCCTGCCCCTGGCCTTGCGCGGTGAGGATATTGCCGGTCAGGCCCAGACCGGCACCGGCAAGACCGCCGCCTTTCTGGTGGCCACGCTCCAGCGCCTCTTGAGTGTGGCCGCCCCCGAGGTCGAAGGCGAGGGCAGGGGCGGCGCCAGCATCTGCCGTCCGCGCGCGCTCATCCTGGCGCCGACGCGCGAACTGGCGGTGCAAATCCACCGCGATGCCGTGACGCTCGCCGCCCACAGCGGGCTGCGCCTGGGGCTGGTATTTGGCGGCACCGGCTATCAGGATCAACGCGAGTCGCTCGCCGCCGGGGTCGATATTCTCATCGGCACGCCGGGACGCCTGATCGACTACTACAAGCAACGCGTCTTCGATCTCTCGGCCATCGAGGTGGTGGTGCTCGACGAGGCTGATCGCATGTTCGATCTTGGCTTCATCAAGGACATCCGCTTTCTGCTGCGCCGCATGCCGCCGCCCGAGGCGCGTCTCGGGATGCTCTTCTCGGCGACGCTCTCCTATCGCGTCACCGAGCTGGCCTATGAGCACATGAACCAGCCGCAACTGGTCAAGATCGAGACCGAGCAGGTCACCGCCGATCGCGTTCTGCAGCGCTGCTACATGACCGCCAACGAGGAGAAGATCCCGCTGCTGCTGGGGCTGGCGCGCCCCTGGGTCGAGGCCGGGGCGCGCATCATCGTCTTCGTCAACACCAAGCGCGAGGCCGAGCGGGTCTGGGGCTATCTGCAGGGCAATGGGGTCAATACCGCCGTGCTCTCGGGCGATGTGCCCCAGAAACAGCGTCTGCGCCTGCTGCGCGACTTCACCGAGGGCCGTCTGCCGGTGCTGGTGGGCACCGATGTGGCAGCGCGCGGGCTGCACATTCCCGGCATCACCCATGTGGTGAACTACGACCTGCCCTCGGACCCCGAGGACTATGTCCACCGCATCGGGCGCACCGCGCGCGCTGGGGCCACGGGCGAGGCGATCAGCTTTGTGTGCGAGACCCACGCCTTTTCGCTGCCGGATATCGAGAGCTACATCGGCGCGCGCATTCCGGTCGAGATGCTCGATCCGGCCCTGCTCGTGCCGGTTGATCCCGCCAGCCGGCTGCGCCAGCCGCGTAGTGACGAGGAGAGTCGTGCGCGGCGCTCGAGCCCGGGGCGCGCTGGCGCGGGTCGCGAGCGTTCGCGACGCACCCCTGAGGCGCCGCGCGCCGAGCCGCCGGCTGCATCCCCGGGCGAGGCGTGCGATACGCCGGCGTTCGCGAAGACGCACGCCAAGGCCACGTCTGTGGCGCCCGCGCACAAGGCATCCAAGGGACGCCGCCCCGAGACCGAAATCAGCACTGAGACCGAGGCCGAGCCTCGGCGAGAGGCTGAGCATGTTCTCGGCGAGCCACGCGCCGAGCGCCCCTTGGATGCGGTGGCCTCCTATCTGAGCACGCCGCCTTGCGCCCTGACCGATCCGGCCTGGCTGCGGCGTTATGCCGCGTCGGGCGACCAGGATCAGGGCGACCAGGATCAGGAGCCATCCCGGCAGGCGCAACCCAAGGCCGCGTCCGACACCGAGGGCGAGGCATTGCGCAAGGATCGGCGCCGCCAGCGCAAGCCGACAGGGGCGCAAGACGCCGCCGCCGCCG
>JAFGTZ010000005.1 GCA_016938795.1 Chromatiaceae bacterium
AGCCGGCTCACCCCTCGATGACATAGACCTCGACCCGGCGATTGCGCGCGCGCCCCTCGGCGGTGGCGTTGTCGGCCAGGGGGCGCGCCGGGCCGATGCCCTCGGCCACCAGACGCTCGGAGGCGACGCCGCGCGCGATCAGCGCCTCGCGCACCGCCTCGGCACGCGCGGCGGATAGGCGTTTGTTGATATCTGCGCTGCCAAGGCTGTCGCTGTGCCCCTCGATACGCAGACTGAGCGCCGGGTAGTCGGCCAGCAGGGCCGCAATGCGGTCAAGACTGGGTAGCTCGACGTCGGGCAGGGTTGCGCCACCGGAAGGGAAACGCAGCTCGCTGTTGGCTAGGCGCAGCAACATGCCGCTCTCGGTGCTCAGGGCCCCGAGCTCGGCAAAGCGTTGATAGAGCTGGCGCACCGCCTGACTTGCCTTGACGGACGCCTCGCGCTGCTCGGCCAGGGTGCGCTCCAACTCGGCGATGCGCGCCTCGGCGGTGTGCAGGCGCGCCTCGCGCTCATCATTGGGTGCGGACGCGCGTGCGGCCTGGGCGACCAGGGTCTCGATTTCAGCTTGAAGCCGCCCGCGTTCGGCCTCGTGCTCGGCGCGCAGCTCAGCCTTGCGCGCCTCCAGCGCCTCCAGCCGCGCGCGCTCCTCGGCCAGGGCGGATTCCAGCCCGGCCAGCGCCTCGGCGGCCTCGGCGCGGGCCTGCTCCAGTGCGCGCCCGGCCTCGGTCAGCTCGGATTCGAGCGCCGCCAGCGCGGTTCGTTCGCGCGCCAGCTCAGTCTCCAGCTCGGCAATGCGCGCCTCGCGCTGGGCGAGCTGCTCGCGCAGTTGCGCCACCTCTGACGCCTCGGCTTGGCCGGATAAGGATTCGGCCTGCTGGACCTCAAGGCGCTCGCGTTCGCCCGCCTCGCTCGCGCGCACCTCGGCCAGCCGACTGTCCGCCGCGTCGAGACGCTCTTGCAGGGCAGCCAGCTCAACGCGCGCCTGCTCGCGTTCGGAGGCACGCTCAGACTCGATCGCGTCGAGCGCGGCGCGTGCTTCGTCAAGCGCCGTCTGAAGCGCCGCTACATCCTCGGCGGCCGGCTCGGCACCCGGCTCAACTGCGTCGGTCTCGGCCTCGGGCAGCACGCCGGCCTCGCGCGCAATCTTCAGCAATTCCGCATCCATGGGGGTCAGGGTGGCGAGACGCACCCGTTCGTTGAGATGGCGCTCCAGCGTTTCGATGTGGGCGCGATGCTCGGCGGCGGTTTGGGCAATGACCTCACGCACCCCGGCCAGATCACCCTCCAGCTCGGCGATGCGGGCCTGGGCGGCGGCATGGCGCGACTCCAGCTCGGAGGCGGTAGCGGCGGCACGCTCGCGCTCGCTCGCCGCGCTCGTCAGTGCCTCGGCATGCAGGCGCTCCAGCTCGGCGTGCTCGCGCTCCAGCCTCTGGCGCGACTCGGCGAGCTGTGTCACCTGCCCCTCGCAGACCGCCAGCTCGCGCGCATGACGCTCGCCGAGTTCGCCCATCTCGGCATGCAGGGCATCGCGCTTGGCCTCGGCCTCGGCACAGCGCTGGTTGACCGCCTCGACATAGTGCCGCGCCTGCTCGACCTGGCCATCCCTCTCGGCAAGCTGCGCCTTGAGCCGATCGTCATACCACTCGTAGAGCAGATAGACGCCGATCAGCGCAAAGAGCAGAAAGAAGGCAACCAATCTCCAAAACGCAAGGTCGCTGGAAGAATCTGAAGAATCGGACATCGTCTCTTCTCGCACGTCGGCGCTGGGCGCGGGGAACTTTTCAATCAAGTGCCGGAATTATGACCTATTTGAGTCCCCCGAGGCACCCGTGACGGTGGCCAGCGCCTGGCGGGCGATTTCCAGCTCCTCGTTGGTGGGGATGACCAGCAGCGCCACCTGGGCCTCGGGCGTCGAGATGGCCCGCTCGCCCGAAGCCCCCGCAGCATTGGCCTGATCGTCGAGGCGGATGCCGAGCGCCTCCAGTCCCGCACAGACGCGCGCGCGCAGCCGGTGGTCGTTCTCGCCGATACCGCCGGTAAAGACCAGCGCATCGACCCGACCCAGCAGCGCGTAATAGGCCCCGATGTATTTCTTGAGACGATGCGCCATGACCTCGATCGCCAGCTCGGCGCGCGCATCCCCGGCCTCAGCCCGACGCCAGACCTCGCGCATATCGTTCGCGCCGCACAGACCGAGCAGACCGCTCTCGCGGTTGAGGAGATGATCGAGCGCGGCGGCGTCATAGCCCAGATGCTCGCTGAGATAGATGAGCACGGCGGGGTCGATGTCGCCGCAGCGCGTGCCCATCACCAGCCCTTCGAGCGGGGTCAGGCCCATGGAGGTGTCGAGACAGCGGCCCGCGCGGATGGCCGTGGCGCTTGAGCCGTTGCCCAGATGCAGGGTGATGAGATTGCAGCCCTCGGGCGCGCGCCCGAGCACGGCCGCCGCGCGCCGCGCCACATATTGATGCGAGGTGCCATGAAAGCCATAGCGACGGATGCGGTGCTCGCTGTAGAGCGCCTCGGGGATGGCGTAGCGGTAGGCGCTCGGCGGCATGCTCTGGTGAAAGGCGGTGTCGAACACTGCCACCGAGGGCACGCCGGGAAAGAGCGCGCGCGCCACCTCGATGCCGGCGAGATGCCCCGGATTGTGCAGGGGCGCCAGCGGGATGAGGGCGTGGAGCTTGGCCACCACCTGATCGTCGATGACCACGGGCGCGCTAAAATCAGGGCCGCCATGCACCACCCGATGCCCGATGGCCGCAAGCTCCTCGACCGCCCCAAGCGCGCCCTGATCGCGCAGCGCGGCAAGAATCTGGTCGATGCCCGAGCCATGATCGGCCACGGCGCGCGTGGCGCGCTCTTCCCGAGGTTCTCCCTCGGCATCGAGCCAGCCCAGACGCAGCTCGCCCTCGCTCTCGCCGATGCGCGCCACCAGCCCGAAGGCGATGGCGCTCCAGTCCTCGACGCGAAAGAGCTGATACTTGATCGAGGAGCTGCCCGAATTCAGAACCAGAACCTTCATGCCTCATCCTCCTGGCTATCCCGCGCCGCCTCGTGCGCCTCATGCGCCTGTTGCGCCTGGATGGCGGTGATGGCCACAGTGTTGACAATGTCAGTGACGGTGCAGCCGCGACTGAGATCGTTCACCGGCTTGTTGAGCCCCTGGAGCACCGGGCCGATGGCCACGGCGCCGGCGCTGCGCTGCACCGCCTTGTAGGTGTTGTTGCCGGTGTTGAGGTCGGGAAAGATGAGCACGCTGGCATGACCGGCCACCTCGCTCTCGGGCATCTTCGAGCGCGCCACCTCCACATCAACCGCCGCGTCATACTGGATCGGCCCCTCCAGCTTGAGATCGGGGCGGCGCTCGCGCGCAATGCGCACCGCCTCACGCACCCGCTCCACATCGGCGCCCTTACCCGAGCTGCCGCTCGAATAGGAGAGCATGGCCACGCGCGGCTCGATACCGAAGGCTGCCGCCGTGCCCGCCGAGGTGATGGCGATATCGGCCAGCTCCTCGGCGCTGGGATTGGGATTGACCGCGCAGTCGCCATAGACCAGCACCCGATCGGACAGACACATGAAAAAGACGCTGGACACCAGCTTCACGCCCGGCTTGGTCTTGACTGTCTCGAAGGAGGGGCGAATGGTGTGCTGGGTGGTGTGGGCCGCCCCCGAGACCATGCCGTCGGCATCGCCGTGATACACCATGAGGGTGCCGAAATAGCTCACGTCCTCGACCACATCGAAGGCCATCTGCTCGGAGATGCCCTTGTGGGCGCGCAGCTCGTGATAGGTCTTGGCGTAGCGCGCACGCTCGGGCGCGCTGGCCGGGTCGATAATGCGGATCGTATCGAGCGTGAGGCCGAGCTCGCCGATGCGCCGGCGAATCTTGTCTGGATCGCCAAGCAGGATGAGGTCGGCCACCTGGCGCAGGGCGAGAATCTCGGCCGCGCGCAGGATGCGCTCGTCCGTGCCCTCGGGCAGCACGATGCGTTGGCGTTGCGTCTTGGCGCGGCGGATAAGCTCGTACTCGAACATCAGCGGGGTAACCCGCTCGGAGTGATGCAGGGCGATGCGCTTGCGCAGATCCTCGACATCCACATGGCGCTCGAAGAGACCGAGCGCGGCGGCCATCTTGCGCTCGTCATCGGGCAGGATGCCGGCCTCGATGCGACCGAGCGCCATGGCGGTGGAGAAGGTGTCGGTCTCGACGCAGAGAATGGCCACCTTGGTGCGGCGCAGACCGTCGATGAGACGCTGCACCGTCTCGGCTGGGCGCAGTCCACCGGTGAGCAGCAGACCGGCCACGCGCGGAAAGGCGGCGGAGACATCGGCGGCAAGGCTGGCGAGGATGATGTCGGAGCGATCCCCGGGCGTCACCATGAGACAGCCGTCCTCGACATAGCCAAGAAAATCAGGCACCTCCATGGCGGCGATCTTGTAGTTTGTCACCACTTGATTGAGCGCGTCGGCATCGCCGCGCAGCAGATCGGCGCCGAGCGCAAGCCGAATCTCGCCCATGGTTGGCATACCCAGCGTCGGCTGCTCGGACAGCACATAGACGTTCTCGGTCTCGCTGAGCAGATCGCGCGCGCGCGCCTCGACGAGATCGAGCGCCTCGGAATCGACGCCGTTGACGATGGTGGCCAGAAAATCGGCGCCGCGTTCGCGCATCAGCTCGTGGGTGATGTGCAGCGCGTCAACGGCCTCCTGCGGGGTGCGCCCGAAGCCCTTGACCACCGCCACCAGACTACAGCCAAAGTGATTGGCCAGATCGACGTTGAAGCCGAATTCGAGCGAGGGGATGAGGCCGTTGTAGTCGGTGCCCGCGCACAGCACCAGATCGCAGCGCTCCTCCAGCATCTTGTATTTGTTGAGGATGAGCTTGAGCAGCTCGTCATAGCGCCCGCTGCCGATGAGCTGGCGCGCGGTCTCGACCGTGCAGCCATAGAGCATTTCATCGGGGAAGGGCAGCTCGTAGCGGGTGCGGATCAGGGTGGTGAGGCCGTCCTGGTCGCTGCCACGCGGCGCAAAGGGCCGAAAGAAGCCCACCTTGCGGCTCACCGCCGAGAGCAGCTCCATGAAGCCGAGCACCACGACCGACTTGCCACTGCCGGCGCCGGCGCCGGCGATATAGATGCTTTGCATCGCGTCTCCTTCAGACATGCAGACATGGCGAAGCGGGCGGCGACGGATTCGCCGCCTCGATCAGGCTGCCAAGGTAGCAGATTCGGCGCCGCTCGGGATGAGCGCGAGATGACAGATCGCGGCCAGGCCGCGCACTCGGGCGCGTCCATCACCCGATCGCAACCGCTATACTCTGCCTTCATGACCGCCCCACCGGAGTCTTCGCAGATGCGCGCACCCGCCGTCACGTCCCAGCCTCGGTCTCCGCGCCATGCGCCGCCCTTTGCGCCTCTCGCGCTGCATGTTCCGGCGGCGCTCGAACTCGATGACGCGCGGCTTTTTCTGTTCTGCCAGGCCAACCGCAGTCTGCGCATCGAGCGCAGCGCCACTGGAGACCTCGACATCATGCCGCCAACCGGAGCCGAAACGGGCGCCCGCAACGCCGAGCTCATCGCACAATTTCAGCGCTGGGCAAGGGACGACGGCCAAGGCATCCTGTTCGATTCATCGACCGGCTTCCTGCTCCCCAATGGCGCCATGCGCTCGCCCGATCTTGCCTGGGTGCGACGCAGCCGTCTGGCCACGCTCAGCGCCGAGCAAAAGCGCGGCTTCCTGCCGCTCGCCCCGGATGTGCTCATCGAGCTGGCCTCGGCCAGCGACGACAGCCGCCAGCTGCACGAGAAGATGCTCGAATGGCGCGCCAATGGCGCCGCGCTCGGCTGGCTGATCCTGCCCGAGACTCGGCAGGTGTGGCGCTATGTGCCCGAGCACGAACCCGGCTGTCTCGATCATCCGGCGCGGCTTGAGGCGGCGGACCTGCTGCCGGGACTGAGCCTGCAACTGGCCCGGATCTGGGAGACGGATTTCTAGCGATTCAGACGCTGCACCGCCTGCCGAGCGCGCGCAGCGCGAGAAAGAGCGCGGCGATGGAGCGCGCCTCGTTAAAATCCTCGCGCGCAAGCAGGGCGTCGAGATCCTTGAGCGACCAGGGCACCACCTCGATGGGTTCGGGCTCGTCGCCCTCGCGGCGGCTCGGATAGAGATCCTCGGCCAGCACGATGAGGCTGTGGTGGGCGATGTAGCCCGGCACCAGCGAAACCCGGTCGATGAGGCGCAGACGCCGCGCGCCCTGGCCGGTTTCCTCCTCAAGCTCGCGCCCGGCGGCGGCCAGCGCCTCCTCGCCCGGCTCCACCACGCCCTTGGGGAAGCCCAGCTCGTAGCGCTCGCTGCCGGCGCCGTATTCGCGAATCAGCAGCAGCGTCTCGGCATCGAGCAGGGGCACGATGAGCACCGAATCGCGCCCGCCCGGAATGCGCTCATAGGTGCGCCGCGCGCCGTTCGAAAATTCCAGTTCGAGCTGTTCAACGCGAAAGACGCGGGTTTGGGCAAGCTGGCGGCGTTCGAGTATCTTGGGTGGCATTCTGGCTGACATTGCAACGCTCCGTGGTCATGACAGAGCCCCGAGCCGCTGGACCACGCCATCTCTGCCCCAGGGGTACGCGACATGATCGATTTCGAGGCCATCGACACCGTCTTTCTGGACATGGACGGCACCTTGCTCGATCTGCATTTCGATAATCATTTCTGGCTTGAGGAGGTTCCGCGCCGTTATGCCGAGGCGCGCGGCCTGGCGCTTGAGGAGGCGCACGCCGAGCTGCGCGGGCGCTATCGCGACATCGAGGGCACCCTGGAGTGGTACTGTCTCGACTACTGGAGTCGCGAACTGGGGTTCGACATCCTGCTCCTCAAGCGCGAGGTCGAGCATCTGATTGCGGTGCATCCCCATGTGGAGGAATTTCTGGAGGTGCTCGGCGCACGCGGCCTGCGCCGCGTCATGGTGACCAACGCGCACCAGCAGGGACTGGCGCTCAAGCTGGAGCGCACCCAGCTCGCGGGGCACTTCGAGCACATCATCAGCGCCCATGACCTGGGGCTCGCCAAGGAGATGCCGGGCTTCTGGGAGCGGCTTCAGGAGATCGAGCCCTTCGACCCGGCGCGCACCCTCTTCGTTGACGACAACCCGCGCGTGCTGCGCGCGGCGCGCACCTATGGTTTCGAGTGGCTGGTCATCATTCTCAAGCCCGACTCGCGCGCCCCGCTACGCCCCTGCGATGAGTTCAGCGCCGTGCCCGGCTTTGGCGAGCTGCTCGCGGCGCTGCGGGCGAGCGCCTTGGGGAACGGCGGCCAGTAGACTGATTACCTATGGGTTTTTCGGTGAGGGCCGGGGACCAGCTGCTCACTCCAGAGACTCGACCAGGAACTCGGCCTCGGCGGCGGCGGCG
>JAFGTZ010000222.1 GCA_016938795.1 Chromatiaceae bacterium
ATCGCCATTCACCACCAGAAAGGGCTCGGGACCGAGCAGGGGCAGCGCCCGGAAGATGCCCCCGCCGGTTTCGAGTCCATGCGGCTCGGGTGAATAGCGGATGCGCACCCCAAAGTGTGCGCCATCGCCAAGCGCGGCCTCGATGCGCGCGCCGAGATGGGCATGATTGATGACGATGTCGCGAATGCCCGCGCCCGCCAGACGCTCGATCTGATGCACGATGAGCGCCTTGCCCCCCGCCTCAAGCAGCGGCTTGGGGGTGTGGTCGGTGAGCGGGCGCATCCGCTCGCCACGGCCTGCCGCCAGGATCATGGCCTTCATGAGGCGGGTTTGGGGCCGCATTCGCGGAAGATGCGGGTGGTGCAGCCGGCGCAGATCGACTTGTCGAGCTTCTGATAGATGGCCCGAATGGCCGCCGTCTTCGACTGAAAGACATTGCGCGCCTCGGTGTCGTCGAGACAGCCGCCGCGTTCCAGCGTCTCCCAGAGTCCATGCTTGACCCCGATGAGATAGAAGCCGCCGCCCGCTGCCTGTCGCCGTCTGGCCTCGCGCTGGAGTGCCTCGCCCCCTTGCAGATCAACGAAGTTGATGCCTTCGCAGATGAGCGCCAGGTGTTTCTGTTCGGGATGCTCGGCGCGGAGCTGATCGAAGGCCTGTTCCACATGCGGGGCCGAGCCGAAGAAGAGCGACCCATCGACGCGCAGGAAGCGTAACTGCGGACACTGCGGCAGCTCCGGATCACTGGAGAAGGCGTGCTTGTCGAGACGCGGGTCGGGTGTGCGGGTGACGATGCGCGGCTTGGAGGTGCGCTCCAGATAGAGCACCAGCGAGAGCAGCACGCCAGCGAAGATGGCGAACTCCAGCTCCAGGAAGAGCGCTGAGAGGAAGGTCACGCCGAGCACCGCGCTCTCGCCGTGCGAGGTGTGCAGGATGTGGCGGATCTCGCGCCGGTCGAACAGCCCCCAGGCCACCAGAAAGAGCACCCCGGCCATGGCCGCCTTGGGTAGATAGCTCGCGAGCGGCGCCACCAGCAGCACGATGGCCATGAGCATGAGACCGGCGAAGATGGCCGCAAGCGGGGTGCGCGCGCCGGCCTCGTAGTTCACGCCGCTGCGGTTGAAGGAGCCGGTGGCCACATAGCCCGAGAAAAAGGAGCCGGCGATGTTGGAAAGTCCCTGTCCGATAAACTCCTGATTGCCGTCGATGCGGTAGCCGCCGCGCGCGGCGAGCGAGCGCCCGATGGAGACCGCCTCGGTCAGCGCGAAGAGCGTGACCGCGAGCGCCACCGGGGCCAGTTCGCGGATGTGCTCGAAGGTGAGCGAGGGCGCCGAGAGCGGCGGCAGACTGGCCGGCAGGGCGCCGACCGTGGCGATGCCCGTGTTCTCGGGGCCGAAGAGCGCATCGAGACCCACGGCCACCAGGGTGCCGCCAACCATGGCCACGATCATATAGGGCACGCGCGGCAGCCAGCGCTTGCAGGCAATGCCAAGCAGCAGGGTGGAGAGCCCGACCAGGGCGGCGGCGGGGTTGATCTCCAGCAGATGGCGGAGGAAATTCAGCAGAATCTCATGCAGATGGCCGCTGCTGTCCATGTCGATGCCAAAGAAGTGCTTGAGCTGCTTGGCGGCAATGAGCACCGCAGCGCCGGCGGTGAAGCCCACCACCACCGAGTGCGAGATGAAGTTGACCAGCGCGCCCATGCGCGCAAGCCCGAGAATCAGCTCCAGCACCCCGACCATGAAGGTGAGGGTGAGCGCGAGCGCCACATAGTCGGGCGTGCCGGGCACCGCCAGCACCGAGAGCGAGGAGAACACCACCACCGAGGCCGCCGTGGTCGGCCCCGAGACCAGATGGCGCGAAGAGCCGAAGAGCGCCGCGATGATAGCCGGCACCATGCCGGCATAGAGCCCGTACTCGGGCGGCATACCGGCAATGGTGGCGAAGGCCACGCCTTGCGGCAGCACCACGATGGCGCCGGTGAGCGCGGCCACCAGATCGGCGCGCAGATCCGCTGGCCCAACCTGGGGCAGCCAGCCTTTGTAGGGGGTCAACCAGGTCCAGCTCGCCGGCGAGCGCGACTTGTCGAGCGACTGCTGCGCGACCTGCATCAACCAGGCCTGCAGAAACGGCAAGGGTGATTTCATGGTGGGTTCGGATGGTTTTTGAGTGAAGCTCTTCGAGCAGGCGGCGAGCGCCAACTCTGACTGCCGGGGAAGGGCTGCCGAGTCAGGCTGTGGCTCGCGGGTCTGGCGGCGCCTGGGGCTCGCGGCGCGGCGGGCGTCATGGTACTACGGCTGAAGGCGTGAGGGTCAAATTGACGTTGCATCATTGGATGCACGCGCGGCTCATGCTAGCCTGCCGCGACACAGCCGCCATCATTTGATCCTCCATTGCCGATGCTGACCCTCGTTTCCTTCAACATCAATGGCATTCGCGCCCGTCCCCACCAGCTTGCCGCACTCAAGGCCGCGCATGCGCCCGACATCATCGGGCTGCAGGAATCCAAGGTCGAGGACGCCAGCTTTCCCTTCGAGGCGGTGCGCGCCCTGGGTTATGAGGCGCGTGTGCATGGCCAGAAGGGGCACTATGGGGTCGCCTTGCTCGACCGCCATCCGCCCCTGGAACTGGAGCGCGGTTTTCCGGGCGAGGCCCCCGACGCCCAGCGCCGCCTCATCATGGGGCGCTATGCGCTGGAGGGCGGCGAGAGCCTGCGGGTCATTAACGGCTATTTCCCGCAAGGCGAGTCGCGCGCCCATCCGCTGAAATTTCCCGCCAAGCGCCAGTTCTATGCCGATCTGCTCGACTATCTGCGCACGCACTGCCGCCCCGATGAGCGGCTGGTGGTGCTCGGCGACATGAATGTGGCGCCGCTCGATCGCGACATTGGTATCGGCGAGCAGAATGCCAAACGCTGGCTGCGCGATGGCAAATGCAGCTTTCTGCCCGAGGAGCGCCAGTGGTTTCAGGCGTTGCTCGACTGGGGGCTGAGCGACGCCTATCGCAGTCTCCATCCCGAGGCCGGCGAGGAGGCGCTGAGCTGGTTCGATTATCGCTCGCGCGGTTTCGAGCGCGAGCCGAAGCACGGGCTGCGCATCGACCATCTGCTGCTCAGCGCGCCGCTGCGCGAGCGTCTGCTGGAGGTCGGCATCGACCACAGCATTCGCGCCATGGACAAGCCCTCGGACCACTGTCCGCTGTGGGCGCGTTTCGATCTGAACCTTGCCGTCGGCTGATGATGGCGCGCGGCCCCATCGGCGTGTTCGACTCCGGGGTCGGCGGGCTCTCGGTGCTGCGCGAGATTCGCCGCGAGCTGCCGCACGAGGATCTGCTCTATGTCGCCGATTCGGGCCATGCGCCCTATGGCGACAAGCCCATGGCCTTCATCGAGGCGCGCGCCCTGGCCATCAGCGACTTTCTGCTCGTCCAGGGCGCCAAGGCCATGGTGGTGGCCTGCAACACCGCGAGCGGCGCCGCCGCGCAACGGCTGCGCGCGCGTCATGCCCTGCCCGTGGTGGCCATGGAGCCGGCGGTCAAGCCGGCGGTCGAGCACAGCCGCAGCGGCGTGGTCGGGGTGCTGGCTACACGCCAGACTCTGGCCGGAGAGGCCTTTGCCGCCTTGCTCAAGCGTGTGCGCCAGGACGTCGAGGTGCTCGCCCAGCCCTGTCCCGGGCTGGTGGAGCAGGTCGAGCGCGGCGATCTCGACGGACCCGAGACGCGCGCCCTGGTGCAGGGCTATGTGAATCCGCTGCTTGCGCGCGGGGCCGATGTGCTGGTGCTCGGCTGCACGCATTATCCGCATCTGCGCCCGCTCATTGAATCCTGCGCCGGGCCTGCGGTGTGCGTGCTCGACTCCGGCCTGGGCGTGGCCCGACAGGTGCGCCGCCGTCTGGCCGAGGCCGGACTGCTCGCGCCCGAGTCGCGTTCGGGGTGTGCGCGTTTTTGGACCACGGGGGCGCTGAGCACCAATAGGGCCTTGATGGAGCGCCTCTGGCGAGAGCCGATTGAACTGAGCCGGCTGGAGCCGGACACTCAATCCGATGCCAGAACGCCGATGAGTCGCCCGCTCGCCTCATCCACGTCCTGAAGCCCCAGCCACAGCAGATCATTGGGGGCCATGGGGCGCCCGGGCGCGGGCTGAATGGCGACCGGCAGATAGTTGGGCGTATAGCCCGCGCCTGGGGTGGCGCTTGAGCCCTCGGGCGCACGCTCACAGAGCACCTCGACACGCTGCCCGATCTGCGCCCGAAGCAGGGCGCGGCGGCTGCGTTCGGCCAGGGCCTGCAACTCGGCAATCCGCGCGCGCTTGATCTCGGGGGGCAGCTGATCGGGCAGCGTGGCGGCGCGGGTGCCGGCGCGCGGCGAGTAGGCGAAGAGGTGGATCTGACCGAAGCCCACCTGCTCGGCCAGCGCCAGGGTGTCGCGCCAGTCGTCGTCTGTCTCGCCTGGAAAGCCCGCGATGATGTCGGTGGTGATGTTGAGCCCCGCCACCCGCGCGCGCCCCTCGTCCGCCAGGGCAAGGAAGGCATCGGCCCGGCAGCGACGCGCCATGCGCCGCAGCACGCGCTCCGAGCCGCTTTGCACCGGCAGATGCAGATGCGGCATGAGTCGCGGGTTCTCGAACAGCGCCCAGAAGTTGGCGGGCAGATCCCAGGGTTCGAGCGAGCCCAGGCGCAGACGCTCGATGTCGGTCTCGGCGAGGATGGCGCCAATGAGGGCGCCGAGATCGACCGCTTCGCCCAGATCGCTGCCATAGCCTCCAAGATGCACCCCGCTCAGTACCACCTCGCGGATGCCCGCGGCGTTCAGCCGGCGAATGGCGGCGACGACCTCGGGGACGGGGCGGCTGCGCTCGGCGCCGCGCGCGCGGGTGGTGATGCAAAAGGTGCATTGGTAGCGGCAGCCATCCTGCACCTTGACGAAGGCGCGCTGGCGTCCGCGCGCAAAGAGTGCATCGCCTGCGGGCTCGGTCGCGCTCTCGGGCATGAGCGCCAGATCAAGCTCGGCGCTGACAATCTCGACCAGCCGGTCCTTCTCGGCATTGGCCACCAGCAGATCCACCCCGGCCTCGCGCGCCAGCGACTCGGCCTCCAGTGTCGCCAGACAGCCGCTCACCACCAGACGCGCGCCTGGATGCTCGCGCTGGAGACGGCGCAGCAGCTTGCGCGACTTGCGCACCGCCTCCTCGGTCACGGCGCAGGTATTGACCACCGCCAGCGCGGCCGGCTCGTCCGGCGCGGCCAGGGCGATGCCGCGCGCCTGAAAGCCGCGCGCCCACTCCTCAAGCTCGGCCTCGTTGAGCCGGCAGCCGAGACTGTGGAGGATCACACCTGGCCTCATGCCAGTGTCACGTCTTCGTAAATGGACGCAAAGGAGGCGCTCAAGTCCACCGAGGCCAGTTCCAGGGTGCGCTCGGGTTCCAGCGGAATGAATGCCCACTGGCCATCCGCGTCACGCCTGAACAGATCAATGGCGCGGCGTTCCGAATCGATGAGGACATACTCGTGAAGCGTGGCAATCTGGCGGTAATGGGCGAACTTCTCGCCACGGTCGAAGGCGGCGGTGGAGGGCGAGAGCACCTCGATGATGAGGGTTGGAGCGCGCTTGAAATAGGTCTCCTGGGCGTCGCCTGCATCGCAGGTGACGAAGACGTCGGGATAATAAAAGGCATCCGCCGTTTCGACCCGAACCTTCATGTCGGCCATATAGACGCGACAGGGGCCGCCTCGGACATGCGCGCGCAGGAGAGCGGCCAGATTGAGCGAGATGGTCACATGCGCCTCGCTCGCCCCGGCCATGGCGAAGACCTCGCCGGCGATGTATTCGTGCTTGATGGCTGAGAGACATTCGCCCTCAAGGTAGTCCTCGGGGCTGATTCCAGTCTGCTCCGCTGTCTTGGCCATGGTTGTGCTCCCTGTGGTGAAGTTGCGCTCAGGGCGAACTCTATACCCAGCGCGCAGGCTTTCAAAGATTCCGGGGGCGGCACAGCGCCCAGTAGGCCAGCAGGGCCAGCAGCCCGGCGCTGCCGAGTCCCGCCAGCAGGGGGCGGGCGCTGCCATCGTGGGCGAGGCTGACCAGGGTGCCGGCGAGCGCCCCGGCGCCAAAGCGCACCGTGCCGGCAAAGGCTGAGGCGGTGCCCGCAAAGCCCGCAAAGCTGGCCATGAAGCCCGACATGGCATTGCCCAGCACCAGCCCGGTCATGCCGATATGCAGCGCGGCGGCCAGGGCGATGGCCCAAAGCGGCGGCGCGCCATGCAGCCACAGCCCCCAGGCCAGCAGTCCGGCGGCGCACTGCATGACAAGCCCAAGGCGCAGCAGGCGCTCGGCGCCAAGGCGTACCACCAGCCG
>JAFGTZ010000223.1 GCA_016938795.1 Chromatiaceae bacterium
GGGCCCTGGACGGCATCGAGCGCCTCGATGCGTGCAATGGCCGCGTTCATCTGGCGTTCGACCACCCGGTGGGTGAGCATGACCAGGGTCACATGGGTCTCGCCCTCACCCGGCTCCTGCTGCTTGATCGCCTCGATGCTGATGCCCTGCTCGCCGAGGATGCTCGCGATGCGCGCCATGACACCCGGCTGATCGAGCGCGGAAAGACGCAGATAGCAGGCGGTTTCCACCTCGTCCATGGGCAGCACCGGGGTATCGGCCAGCTCCTCGGGCTGGAAGGCGAGATGGGGAACGCGGTTGCTGGGGTCGGTGGTGAGGGCGCGCACCAGATCCACCAGATCCGCGACTACCGCCGAGGCCGTGGGCAGCGCCCCGGCGCCCGCGCCATAGTAGAGCGTGGGGCCAACCGCATCGCCCTTGACCAGCACCGCGTTCATGACGCCATCCACATTGGCGATGAGGCGCCGCTCGGGGATGAGCGTCGGATGCACACGCAGCTCGATGCCGCCGGGTGCGCGCCGGGCGATTCCCAGATGCTTGATGCGATAGCCGAGCGCGCCGGCATTGGCCACATCCTGGGCATCGATGCGTGAGATGCCCTCGGTGAAGCAGCGCTCGAACTGGAGTGGAATACCAAAGGCAAGCGAGCCGAGAATGGTGAGCTTGTGGGCCGCGTCGATGCCCTCGACGTCGAAGATGGGATCGGCCTCGGCGTAGCCGAGCGCCTGGGCCTCGGCGAGCACATCGGCGAAGGCGCGTCCCTTGTCGCGCATCTCGGTGAGGATGAAATTGCCGGTGCCGTTGATGATGCCGGCAATCCATTCGATGTGGTTGGCGGCCAGGCCTTCGCGCAGGGCCTTGATGATGGGAATGCCGCCGGCAACCGCTGCCTCAAAGCCGACCATAACGCCCTTGGCGCGCGCGGCGGCGAAGATTTCGTTGCCGTGCCTGGCGATGAGCGCCTTGTTCGCGGTGACCACATGCTTGCCGTTCTCGATGGCGCGCATTACCAGTTCGAGCGCGGGCGAATAACCGCCGATCAGCTCGACCACAATGGCCACCTCGGGATCGTCCACCACCGCGAAGGCGTCATCGCCAATGGCGCCGATCTGTTCCAGCCCCTCGATACGATCCGGGTCGTAGGCGCGCGCCGCCGCGCGGGCGATTTCGATGTCGCGACCGGCGCGACGGGCAATCTCGCGTGCATTGCGCGTCAACACCGTCACCGTGCCGCCGCCAACGGTTCCCAAGCCCAGTAGGCCGATCTTCACCGGTTCCATAGCAGTCACCTGATTCTCTTTCTTCGATGTATCGTTACAAGTCGTCTCGCTGGAGTGGCGTTGCGTGACACCACTCCACGCCATGTCCAGTGATCGATGGTGCGGATTCAGCTTGAGGCACCTGTTGAACCTTATTTAATCGGCTCGACACCAAGATCCTTGCAGATTTTCACGGCAAGAATGTCGCTGATTTCGCTGTGTCTT
Organism: Chromatiaceae bacterium; assembly: GCA_016938795.1. Taxonomy (GTDB): domain Bacteria; phylum Pseudomonadota; class Gammaproteobacteria; order Chromatiales; family Chromatiaceae; genus Marichromatium. The sequence continues at coordinate 1,485 of JAFGTZ010000223.1, forward strand.
GGGATGGAAGACCGCTTGCTTTGAGCAGGATTCCACCACCAAGAGTGATTTCCGCCTTCACGAAGCAGGTCGCAGCCGTGAGAGCGCAAATATTTCAGCAATGCGCTCCGCTTCATACCGCGATCGTTTCTTCCACATAATTCGAGCCGGCTGCCGCAATGGCATCGTCCCGGTTGAATTGCAGGGCCTCCCGCAGGGTGACGCGCAGCGAATCCAACAAGGCTTCACGAGTTTTTTCCTGGCAATTGACGCCAGCAACCTCTTCGATCCAGCCAATCCACCACTGGCCTTCCTGTTTTAAAACAGCGGTGTAAACCGGGTTCATGACAACCTCTTCAGGCAACGGCGATCCGAATCAGGCGCCTGCGCGCGCGTCGCGCCGGAACATTTCCTTGATGCCGCGAATCGCCTGACGGGTGCGGTGTTCATTCTCGATCAGGCCGAAACGGACATGGGTGTCGCCGTATTCGCCGAAGCCGATGCCGGGAGCGACGGCGACCTTGGCGTCGCGCAGCAGCTTTTTCGAGAACTCCAGCGAGCCCATGGCCCGGTAGGGTTCGGGAATCGGCGCCCAGACGAACATGGTCGCCTTTGGCGGCTCGACCGGCCAACCGGCGGCGTTCAGGCCCGAGCACAGCACATCGCGCCGGCTCTGATACATGTCGCTGATTTCGCGCACGCAGTCTTGCGGCCCTTCCAGCGCAGCGATGGCGGCAACCTGGATGGGGGTGAAGGTGCCATAGTCGAGATAGGACTTGATGCGCGCGAGCGCCGAGACCAGGGTCTTGTTGCCGCACATGAAGCCGACGCGCCAGCCGGGCATGTTGTAGCTCTTCGAGAGGGTGAAGAACTCGACCGCGATGTCCTTCGCCTCCGGGATCTGCAGAATGGA
>JAFGTZ010000224.1 GCA_016938795.1 Chromatiaceae bacterium
ACGCATCCGACTCGATGCGGGCGCGCACCGTGCCGCGCTCAAAACGCAGACGCACGCCCTCGCCCGCCTCCAGCGCCTCAGCCTGGCGCACCAGGGCGCCGTCGCGTTCGCGGGTCACAATGGCATAGCCGCGCGCCAGGGTCGCCAGCGGGCTACAGGCATCCAGGGCGACGAGCGACCGCCCCAGACGCTCGCGCTCTTGGCGCAGCCGGGTCTCCAGCCTATGGTGCAAGCGCTGTTCGAGCGCCTCCAGATCGTGTCGCGCCCCTTGCAATCGCGGCTCTGGCGTGGCGGCCTGAAGACGCCTCTCCAGGGACCGCCACGCCGTTTGCCGCGCGCGTAGCCACGCGCGTAGCCGCCCCTCCAGCTGCCAGCACAGCCGGTCGAGTCGCTGAGCCTGTTGCTCCAGCCGCTGGCGCGGGTGCAGCAGCTCGAGATGGCGCCGCACCGCGAGCTGCTGCTGCCGGCCCTGTTCGAGCCGCCGGCGCATGGCCACCGCGAGGCGCACGCGCAACACCGCCACCCGTTGCAGCAGCTCCGCAGCCGAGGGCGCTACCAGCTCGGCCGCCGCCGAGGGCGTGGCGGCGCGCTGATCGGCCACCAGATCGGCGAGACCGAGGTCGATTTCATGACCGATGCCGGTCACCACGGGAATGTTCGAGGCCAGGATGGCACGCGCGAGCCGTTCATCGTTAAAGGCCGCCAGATCCTCGCGCGATCCCCCGCCGCGCGCCACAATGAGCACATCGCACTCGGCGCGCTGGTTGGCGAGCCCCAGGGCCGCGATGAGCGACTCCACCGCACCCTCGCCCTGTACCTGGGCCGGATAGATGAGCAGGGGCAGGCCCCGCCAGCGCCGCCCAAAAACCGCCAGCAGATCACGCAGCGCCGCCCCCGTGGGCGAGGTGATGAGCCCCACCTGACGCGGGAAGGCGGGCAGCGGACGCTTGCGTTCGGGCGCAAACAGGCCCTCGGCGGCCAGCCGCTGGCAAAGCGCCTCGAAGGCCAGACGCTGCGCGCCCTCGCCGTCGGGCTCCAGGTGCTCGGCAATGAGCTGATAGTCGCCGCGCGGCTCGTAGAGCCCCACGCGCGCGCGCACCAGCACCTGCTGCCCATTGGCCGGCTGAAAGCGCAACAGCTGGCGCTGGGTGCGAAAGAGGGCGCAGCGCACCTGCGCCGCCGCGTCCTTGAGCGTGAAATAGAGATGTCCCGAGGCCGGCGCACTCAGGTTCGACAGCTCGCCGCGCACCCACAGCAGCGGAAACCCAGAGGCCAGCACCGCGCGCACCTCGGCATTGAGCCGGGCCACGCTGTAGATGTCGCGCTGCGGCAGGGGCTCAGAGGGCATGGGCAAGGCCTCCCGGAGCGCAGGATTCCAGTTTCAAAAATTGACGAATCGTCATTTCAATTTTATTCTTCTCTGTTACCTTCCAATTTTGGAACCGATCCGCGGAGCCCGCTGCCATGCGCCTGATCCAGGAAGCCCTCACCTTTGATGATGTTCTTCTCGTCCCGGCCCACTCGCGCGTGGTGCCGAGCGAGGTTAACCTTCACACCCGCCTGACCCGCGCCATCGAGCTGCGCATTCCGCTGGTGTCGGCGGCCATGGACACGGTGACCGAATCGCGCCTGGCCATCGCCATGGCCCTGGAAGGCGGCATCGGCATTATCCACAAGAACATGACCGCCGAGCGCCAGGCGCGTGAGGTGCTGGCGGTCAAGAAATACGAAAGCGGCATCATCCGCAACCCCATCACGGTGACACCCGAGGCCAGCATCGGCGAGGTGGTCAAAATCACTCACGCCAATAACATCTCGGGCGTGCCCGTGGTCACCGAGCGTGGCGAGCTGGTTGGCATTGTCACCGGGCGCGATCTACGTTTCGAGACGCGCATGGATGCGCCGGTGTCGGCCATCATGACACCCAAGGAACGGCTCGTCACGGTGCGCGAGGGGGCAAGCCGCGAGGACGTGCGTGCGCTCCTGCACCAGCACCGCATCGAGAAGGTGCTGGTGATAAACGACCGCTTCGAGCTGCGCGGGCTCATCACGGTGAAGGATATCCAGAAGGCGCGCGATTTTCCCAAGGCCTCGCGCGACAGCCATGAGCGGCTGCGCTGTGGCGCGGCGGTGGGCGTGGGCGCGGGGACCGAGGAACGGGTCGAGGCGCTCGTTGAGGCCGGGGTGGACGTGGTGGTGGTGGACACCGCGCACGGCCACTCGCAGGGCGTGCTTGATCGGGTAGCCTGGGTGAAGACGCATTTTCCCGACCTCCAGGTCATCGGCGGCAACATCGCCACGGGCGAGGCGGCGCTTGATCTGGTCAAGGCTGGCGCGGATGCGGTGAAGGTCGGCATCGGACCGGGTTCCATTTGCACCACGCGCGTGGTCGCAGGCGTGGGCGTGCCACAGATCACGGCGGTGTCGAATGTCACCGAGGCACTCAAGGACACCGATGTGCCCGTCATCGCCGATGGCGGACTGCGCTACTCGGGCGATGTTGCCAAGGTCATCGCCGCCGGGGCGCACAGTGTCATGATCGGCGGCATGTTCGCCGGCACCGACGAGGCCCCGGGCGAGGTCGAGATCTATCAGGGGCGCTCCTACAAGTCCTATCGCGGCATGGGCTCGCTTGGCGCCATGGGCGGATCAGAGGGGTCGAGCGACCGCTACTTCCAGGAAAACACCGAAAAGGACAAGCTGGTGCCCGAGGGCATCGAGGGCCGCGTGCCCTACAAGGGCAGTCTGCGCAACGTTATCCACCAGCTCGTCGGCGGCTTGGCCTCCAGCATGGGCTACACCGGCTGTCCCACCATCGAGGAGATGCGCACCAAGCCGCAGTTTGTGCGGGTCAGCGCCGCCGGTATGCGCGAATCCCATGTGCATGACGTGCAGATCACCAAGGAAGCGCCGAACTACCGCATCGACAACTGATTGCCTGAGGCGCTTGCCACTCGCCATGACAGCGCGAGCGAGATGCCGAGCATCTCTCTCGCGTTTTCGCGCTTTTTACGCCCCGCCGGCCAAAACGACAAAGCAGCCATGTCCAATATCCACGCCGACCGCATCCTTATTCTCGACTTCGGTTCGCAATACACCCAGCTCATCGCGCGCCGGGTGCGCGAGGCCGGGGTTTACTGTGAATTGCATCCCTGCGACCTCGACGCCGAGGCCATCCGCGCCTTTGCCCCGCGCGGCATCATTCTCTCGGGTGGTCCGCAATCGGTGCATGAGGACGACACGCCGCGCGCCGACCCCGCCGTCTTCACGCTCGGCGTACCGGTGCTTGGCATCTGCTACGGCATGCAGACCATGGCCGCGCAGCTCGGCGGCACGGTGGCGCCGGCCACCCATCGCGAATACGGCTATGCCCAGGTGCGCGCACGCGGTCACTCGCGTCTGCTGCGCGATATCGAGGATCACGCAAGCCCCGAGGGCTACGGTCTGCTCGATGTCTGGATGAGCCATGGTGATCGGGTCGAGAGCCTGCCGCCCGGCTTTCAGATCATTGCCGAGACCGATCACGCCCCACTCGCCGGCATTGCCGACGAGTCGCGCGCCTTCTATGGCGTACAGTTCCATCCCGAGGTGACCCATACCCGCCAGGGACAGCGCATGCTCGATCGCTTCGTGCATGACATCTGCGGCTGCGCCCGGCTCTGGACCCCGGACAATATCATCGAGGACAGCATCGCGCGGGTACGCGAGCAGGTAGGCTCGGACCAGGTGCTGCTCGGACTCTCAGGCGGGGTCGATTCAAGCGTGGTCGCGGCCCTGCTGCACCGCGCCATCGGCGAGCGGCTCACCTGTGTCTTTGTCGATAACGGGCTCCTGCGCCTTGGCGAGGCCGATCAGGTGATGAACACCTTTGCCCGCCACATGGGCGTGAACGTCATTCGGGTCGATGCCGAGGAGCGTTTTCTTGGCCGACTCAAGGGCGTGAGCGACCCTGAGCAGAAGCGCAAGATCATCGGCAACACCTTCATCGAGGTGTTCGACGACGAGGCGAGCAAGCTCAGCGATGTCAAATGGCTCGCCCAGGGCACTATCTATCCCGATGTCATCGAGTCGGCGGGCGCCAAGACCGGCAAGGCCAAGGTCATCAAGTCGCATCACAATGTCGGCGGCCTGCCCGAAGAGATGAACCTCAAGCTGGTCGAGCCGCTGCGCGAGCTCTTCAAGGACGAGGTGCGCCGCATCGGCATCGAGCTGGGGCTGCCCTCAGAGATGGTGCAGCGCCATCCCTTCCCCGGCCCGGGGCTCGGGGTGCGCATCCTTGGCGAGGTGGACAAGGACTCGGCCAACACGCTGCGGCTCGCCGATCACATCTTCATCGAGGAGCTGCGCGCGGCCGATCTCTACGATCAGGTCTCGCAGGCCTTCGCGGTCTTCTTGCCGGTGCGCTCGGTCGGCGTGGTCGGCGACAACCGGCTCTATGCCCATGTGATCGCGCTGCGCGCCGTGGAAACGGTCGATTTCATGACCGCGCGCTGGGCCCATCTGCCCTACGACTTTCTCGACCACGTCTGCCGGCGCATCGTGAACGAGGTGCCGGGCATCTCGCGCGTGGTCTACGACATCACCGGCAAGCCGCCGGGCACCATCGAGTGGGAGTGACTCGACTGTCAAATCTCCCTGGATGACGCCCGTCGCGTATCCGTCTTTGGTTTTCCACGAGATATCTGGGCTTGGGGCCGGGATAGGGATACGGATGGAAGCCAAGAGGGCGAGACGCCAGGCAGGAAGGGATGTGGAGCTTGATGCTCGCACCGGTGACTGCATCTATTTATGCTTGCCGTTCATGGACAGCAGACAAGAGGTTTTGAATCATGGCGATCTTGACTGTCAGGAATGTGCCCGATGAGGTGCATCACGCCTTGCGCGTGCGGGCAGCCCGGCACGGGCGCAGCACGGAAGCGGAGGTGCGCGAGATTCTGGCAGCCGCGGTCAAGCCGGAGAAATGCGAGCGCGTAGGAGACGCCCTGGCTGCCATCGGCCGCAAGATTGGTCTGACCAATGAAGATCTCGCCGTCTTCGAGAGCGTGCGCGACAAGACGCCAGCCAAGCCCTTGAGCTTCGACTGAATGATCGTCCTGGATACCAACGTCGTTTCCGAGGCGATGAAGCCAGCGCCAGACGCGGCCGTCATGGGCTGGCTGAACGAACAGGCGGCGGAAACCTTGTATCTGTCGAGCGTTACGCTGGCCGAGTTGCTGTTTGGCATCCGGGCGCTGCCGGCAGGCACGCGCAAGAACATGCTCGATCGCGCCCTGAACGAACTGCTGGAGCTGTTCAAGGATCGGGTGCTGCCGTTCGACACGGATGCAGCGCGCCACTACGCCGACCTGGCCGTCACGGCCAAGAACGGCGGACGCGGCTTCCCGACGCCTGATGGCTACATCGCAGCCGTTGCCGCATCGCGGGGCTTCATCGTGGCATCACGCGACACATCACCCTATGAAGCGGCCGGCGTGACTGTCATCAACCCTTGGGTTGATACATTGACCGGGACTTGACATCGAGTGGAAATGACCGACGCGGACTGGATGCGCCGCGCGCTGGCGCTGGCCGAACGCGCGGACGAGATGGGCGAGGTGCCAGTGGGCGCGCTCCTGGTGCGCGCGGGGGAGGTGGTGGGCGAGGGCTTCAATCGGCCCATCACTGATCAGGATCCGAGCGCCCACGCCGAGATTCAGGCGCTGCGCGACGCGGGGCGGCGGCTTGGCAACTATCGCCTGCCCGGCACCACACTCTATGTCACCCTGGAGCCCTGCGTCATGTGCGCCGGGGCCATCATCCATGCGCGCGTCGAGTGGGTCGTCTTCGGCGCGCCCGACCCGCGCGCCGGGGCCTGCGGGAGCGTTTTCGATCTGCTGCCCTCGGATGCGCGCTTCAATCATCGCACCCAGTGTCGAGGTGGCGTGCTGGCAGAGGAGTGCGGCGAGCGGCTGCGTGATTTCTTTCGAGCCAGACGCCATGCGGCGCGCTCTGTCGATGGAGCCGCCATTACTCCACACTCGGATCCTGAAAGTCGATAACCAGCACGGTGACGTTATCGCGCCCGCCAGCCTTGCAGGCGGCGTCAACCAGGGCCTGAGCCGCTTCGAGCGGCGAACCCGGGGTTTGCATCAGGATACGCTCGATGTCCTCGCGCCCCAGCTCCTTCATGAGTCCGTCGCTGCAGAGCAGATAGCGATCACCCTCGCGCAGCGCTTC
>JAFGTZ010000225.1 GCA_016938795.1 Chromatiaceae bacterium
CTTGGATCGACCTCCAGTTGCCCAACCTTGAACCAGGGCTGGGTCCAGCCCAGCCAGTGCGTCAGGCCATAGGCAAACACCAGCGCCATGACCACCGGCAGCACGATGACCTCGCGCGAGAGCCAGGAGGTACGCCATTGCGAGGCGGCGCGCCAGGCGCGCTCGGGGCGCCCAAGATGGAAGAAGGAGGCGCCAAGCCCGGCGATGAGCAGGAGCAGGGCGATGGCGCTGCCGCCGGCGTAAAAATTGGCCTCCTGCGCGGGCAGGAAACGGGCGATGGCATAGAGCTGGCCGGTGACCATGGCCAGAAAGAGCCCCTGGCCGGCGCCGATGAGGGTGGTCAGAAAGAGCACGGAAAAGGCTGGATGCATGGGGCGGTCCTGAGTGTCTCGGGTTTCCAGGGGCGGCGCATGGGTACGCGAGGCGTACCCAACCAGGCGTCTTTACCAAGCAACGTCGTCGATGCTTTGCTCACCTGTGTAGCGGGTGAGATCTTCCTGGCGCAGCGGATTATCGAGCCGGGTGAGCTGTTCGGGGTCGATGTGCATGCGCGTTTTCTGGCGCGGCAGGTAATGGTTGGCCGGCTTGGTGCCCCATTCGGGCATGAGCGGATAGCCGCCGCGCTCGCGAATGGCCACCGAGACCTCGGAGTCGGGATCATGCACGTCGCCAAAGAGGCGCGCGCTGGTCGGACAGGCCAGCACGCAGGCGGGCTTGCGATCACGCTCGGAGAGACTCTCGTCGGTGATGCGATCAATGCAGAGGGTGCACTTCTTCATCACCTTCTGCTGGGCATCGAGCTCGCGCGCACCGTAGGGGCAGGCCCAGGAGCAGTACTTGCAGCCGATGCACTTGTCGTAATCGACCAACACCACGCCGTTGTCCGGGCGCTTGTAAGAGGCGCCGGTCGGACAGACGGGTACGCAGGGCGGCTCCTCGCAGTGCAGGCAGCTCTTGGGGAAGTGTACCGTTTCGGTGTTGGGAAAGGCGCCAACCTCGAAGGTCTGAACGCGGTTGAAGAAGGTGCCGGTGGGCGAGCCTTCATAGGGATTCTGATCGACTAGGGGTCCGGCCCAGCCCGAGGTGTTCCACTCCTTGCAGGAGGTCACGCAGGCATGGCAGCCGACACAGACATTGAGATCGATGACGAGGGCGAGTTGGGTCATGAATTAGCCTCCAGCCACCAGCGTCCAGCCACCCGCGCGCTCGGCGCGCGGTGTGCCGGTCGCTGGACGCTCATTTCTTTGCAAAGACGCCAGCCACATAGGCCTGCCATTTGCCGCGCTGCTTCTCCTGTCCGGGCAGACGCGGCATGGGCTCGAACTGGGGCGCGGTGATCTTGGGTTCCTTGGCGTCGGCCTTGTAGACGCGCACCCGCACATCGAACCAGGCGGCCTGTCCGGTGACCGGATCGCCGTTCGAGAGGTGCTCTCCGGCGGCATGCGCGGGCAGCTCCTCGGCAATGAGATGGTTGAGCAGAAATCCCTTGCGCGCCTCATCGGCATTGGGGGCGAGCCCCCAGGCGCCGGCGGCCTTGCCGATGGCGTTCCAGGTCCAGACCGTGCCCGGCTCAACCGCCTCGGAGAAGCGGCACATGCAGCGCACCCGACCATGGGGCGACTCGACCCAGACCCAATCGCCATCGCCAAAGCCCTGTTCGGCGCCGAGCCGCGGGTTGACGAAGAGATAGTTGTGGCTGTGGATCTGGCGCAGCCAGGCGTTCTGGCTGTCCCAACTGTGATACATGGCCATGGGGCGCTGGGTGAGTGCGTTGAGCGGATAGCGCTGGGTATCGACCAGACCCGACTCCAGCGGCTCGTAGTAAAAGGGCAGCGGATCGAAATAGGTGGCGACACGCTCGCGCAGCCGCTCGGGGGGCTGACGTCCGGGGCGCTTGCCCTGGGCAGCGAGCCGGAATTTCTGCAACACCTCGGAATAGAGATGGATGATGAAGGGCTCGGCATAGCGGATGAGCCCGTGGGCGCGCGCCCAGTGCAGATAGCCCTTGTTCCAGTTGCGCATGTACTGGTAGTTGCGCGGCAGTTCGTAGTGGAAGACGCAGTCGTGCTCGGCGTAGCGCTGCCACTGATCGGGATTGGGCTCGCCCTTGAGCGACTTGTCGCCGTCCTTGCCGCGCCAGCCGGCCAGGAAACCGATGCCCGAGCCCGGGGTGGTCTCGTAGTTGACGATGAAGTCGGGATAGTCGCGATATTTGCGCGAGCCATCGGCGTTGACGAAGGCCGGCAGCCCGAGGCGCGAACCCAGTTCGATCAGCACCTCCTGGAAGGGCTTGCACTCGCCCTTGGGCGGCAGCACCGGAATGCGCACCGCATCGACCGGCCCCTCGAACTCGGAGATGGGCCGATCGAGCATGGAGAGCACGTCGTGACGTTCCAGATAGCTGGTGTCGGGCAGCACCAGATCGGCGAAGGCGACCGTCTCGGAGGCGAAGGTGTCGCACACCACCAGGAAGGGGATTTTATAGTCGCCCTTCTCGTCCTTGTCGGCGAGCATCCGGCGCACCTCGACCGTGTTCATGGTCGAGTTCCAGGCCATGTTCGCCATGAAAAGAAAGAGCGTGTCGATCGGATAGGGATCGCCGCGCCAGGCATTGGTGATGACGTTGTGCATGAGGCCATGCACCGAGAGCGGATATTCCCAGGAGAAGCCCTTGTCGAGCCGCACCGGCTCGCCCGAGTCATCGACGAAGAGATCCTCGGGCTTCGCGGGCCAGCCGAGCGGCATACCATCGAGCGGGGTATTCGGCTGCACCGCTTCGGGGCTGTTCGGTGGCTTGGGACAGGGTGGAATGGGGCGCGGGAAGGGCGCGCGATGACGGAAGCCACCCGGACGGTCGATGGTGCCGAGCAGCGTCATGAGCACGCCAAGCGCGCGGATGGTCTGGAAGCCGTTGGAATGCGCGGCCAGACCCCGCATGGCATGAAAGGCCACCGGATTGCCGGTGATGGTGGCGTGCTCCTCATCCCAGCAGTCGGTCCAGGGAATGGGCAGCTCGATTTTGTGATCGCGCGCCATGACGCCCATCTCGTGCGCGAGCCGGCGGATGGTGTCGGCGGGAATACCGGTGATGTCGGCGGCCCACTCCGGGCTGTAGTCCTCGACCCGCTCCTTCAGCAACTGGAAGGAGGGCTTCACCGGGGTGCCGTCGGGCAAGGTATAGCTGCCGAGGAGACGCGGCTCGGCGCCCGGGGTGTGGGTGCTGATGGGGCCGTTGATCTCGCGATCCCACCAGAGACGGTTCTGTGGATCGAAGCAGTCCTCATCCACATGCATCTCGGCGCGATAGAGCATGCCGTGGTCGTCGCGCGCGGGATCATCGATGACCAGCTCGGCGGCGTTGGTGTACTGGATGAGAAAGTCACGGTCGAAGAGCCCAAGCCGGATCAGCTCGTGGGTGATGGCCAGCAGCAGGGCGCCATCGGTGCCCGGCTTGATCGGCACCCACTCATCGGCGATGGCCGAATAGCCGGTGCGCACCGGGTTGATGGAGATGAAGCGCCCGCCCCGGCGCTTGAACTCGGAGATGGCGATCTTGAGCGGGTTGGAGTGGTGGTCCTCGGCGGTGCCGATCATCACAAAGAGCTTGGCGCGCTCCAGATCGGGGCCGCCGAACTCCCAGAAGGAGCCGCCGAAGGTGTAGATGAGCCCGGCGGCCATGTTCACCGAGCAAAAGCCGCCATGCGCGGCATAGTTCGGGGTGCCGAACTGCTTGGCGAACATGCCGGTGAGGGCCTGCATCTGATCGCGTCCGGTGAAGAGCGCGAAGCCTTTGGGATCCTCGGCGCGCAGCTTGGCCAGGCGCGACTCCAGCAGGGCGAAGGCCTCGTCCCAGGAAATCTCCTCGAAGGCGCTCGTCCCGCGCTCGGCGCCGGCCTTGCGCCGCAGCGGCTTGGTGAGACGCGCGGGCGAGTACTGCTTCATGATGCCCGAGCTGCCCTTGGCGCAGATCACGCCCTTGTTCAGGGGATGCTTGGGATTTCCGTCGATGTAGCGCACCTCGCCATCGCGCAGGTGGACGCGGATGCCACAGCGACAGGCACACATGTAACAGGTGGTTTCCTTGATCTCCACCTGCCCCCCCTGGGCATCCGGCTGACTCATGGGATCCCGCATGCGCACGCCCCTTTGCTTGATGTGCTGGTTTGAGATTTAGCGCATCTTAATATTTTGTCTCTCTATCTTTCAAATCCGTCATTGACAGGGTTTAAAGATTTTGAACTAGCGCACCAACCGCATCTGGCAGGCGCGCCCGAATCTCAAGACGCACGCGCAACCGATGCACGCGCGCGAGGCGGCGCTGGATGTCTTGGACGCAGCAGGAAAGGCGGAAAAAAGGGGGAGCGAAGCGTGCTGAGGTGCGGGACTTGCAGGGCGCGGCCCGTCCCTGGGCCTCGCGCAAGGGGGCGGACAATGGCGTCCGCCCCCGGAGTGAAGAGGTTCGGTATGGACCTGAATCAGGCAGCGGCGCGATAGGCGACCGGCAGCCAGGCACTGAGACGCTCGCGCTCGCGCGCCACGTCGATGCTGAAGAAGTGATTGAGAACGCCGAGGGCCTCGTCAAGATCCTCGCACGGCCACTCGCCAGTGACCGTATGGCAGTTCCAGTCTTCTACGTGGTAGCAGTAGTGGGCACCCTTGGCGGCGCCTTCGGCGTCAAAACGCAGCTGGTAGCCGGTTTGAGTGCGCGGATCCCACTTGTAGCGAATGGTTGTGTCGGGTTCTTCGTCGAACATGTCCTGGCCTAATCGAAGCTGGTGCGGTTGGGTGTATTGGCGACAACTGGGTCTTTAAGGATACGAATTGCGTTGATTGACAAACACTTAGCTGGAGCACTTGCTGGAGCAAAATCACAACACTAGTGTTTTATTCGTGTAACACCCCGCATCCCATGTCCATAGTCTAGTACATAAATGCAACAGACAACAAGGCCAGGAGCGACTTCTTCAGCGATAAATCCTTCATATTGCAAGCCAGTTCACAGGCTGACGCCAGCCTCGCGCAAACGGGAAGCGCTCGATTCCATGCGCATCAAAAAACAACAAACGACAGCGGAAGCGCAACAAAAATGCGACACCACCATTGCCGGGCGCCCTCTTCCCACACATTGGCCTCAGTATTCAATGAGATGGCGAGACGCGTCGCCAGCTCTGCGCTAGCGGATCGGCAGGATTGATGTGATTCATGAACTGCAATCGCCGATCATTGTTTGTGACCTGATAGATCAACCCCATCCAGCTGCCAACCACGCCCTCGGCGGTATCGTGCCAGGTGTTGTGCAGACCGGCCCCGAGATGCGTCTCGGGGAAGGCCGGGGGTTCGCGCCCCTGATCGAGCGCGAGCAGAATGCGCTCGCGGTGCTCATCGAGAATGGCGCGCGCCTGCAAGCCAAAATAGTTATCCGGAAAGGGTGGATAGTCGGGGCGCTCGCCGGCGGCGAAGCGATTGACCTCGCGCTTGTATTCCTTGAGCAACGAGATGGTGTCGTACTCGGGATGCCCCTGAAAAAACACCTGACGGAAGCCGTCGGGGCTGACTGCGAGATGCACGCCGGCCTCATCGCTCTCGGCCAGCACATGCAGCCCCGCCGCATCGAACTGGGTGCGTGCGATCTCGTTAAAGCGTGAGTGCGGAACATCAAAGCGGGTGTTGACGTTGGCCACCAGCGGATGGGCGCGATCAACCACACGGTGACAGTAGACACCCCAGCGCTTGCGCCCCAGGCGCGCGCGACGCTGGCCATAGCGAAATTCCAGCGCCGCATGGGTGGCGAGACAGGAAAAGAGGGTCGAGCAGACCTTGTCATAGGCCCATTCGACCACCTCGATGAGCGGGTTCCAGAAGGGCTCGTCGGACAGCTCGGGGCCGCTCACATTGGCCCCGGTGATGATGAGCGCATCGAGCCCCTCGGCGCGGATGCGCTCGAAGGATTCGTAGTAGCGCGCGATATAGTCGCGCGCGGCGGGACCGCGCTCCAGCCCATCGAGGGTGAAGGGATGCACGTAGAACTGGGCAATCTGGTTGCTCTGCCCGATGAGGCGGAAGAACTGGCGCTCGGTGGCGGCCAGCGCCGAGTCAGGCATCATGTTCAGGAGCCCGATGTGCAGCTCGCGGATATCCTGCTGGAGCGCACGCTCGGGGTCGAGAATCGTCTGGCCCTCCTCGCGCAGACGCGCGAAGGTTGGCAGATCATTGTGGGCGACGATGGGCATGGGTGCGGAAACTCCCCTCTCGCTCAGGCGCTCGCCTGCTGGGCGGCGATGGCCGATTCGATCAACTGCAGAAAATCCTCTTCGTCGCGCACGCGCGCCACATCCTCCGAGGAGACGCTGTAGCCGTGCGGACGGGCGATGGCCTCGTAGCGTGGCACCCGCGAATGGAAGAGGCGCGGGAAAACCCAACGGGTGAAGTCATCGGGCTCGATCTCGGCGACATAGCTTAGGCCGCGCTCGGCGAGATAGTCCTTGACCGCCGCGCGCAGAAACTCGGGGCGATAGTAAAGCGGCTTGGGATCGGCCTGAGCGCGCTCGATGAGCTTGATCTCGTCGGCCTCGGGCACGCGGATGTAAAGGATGAGGCTATGTCTGGCCAGAAGCTCAATCACGCGCGGCTCATCAAGCTCACAGAGACTGCCGCCGACATCGTTGACCAGATGCGGATAGTTGTAGATTTCCTGTGCCTTGCGCACAAAATCGGGCACATCAAACATGGCCGCGATCTCGGCCTGACGATAGAGCGCCTGACGACGGTTGAACTCATCGAGCGGCAGCCCGCCATGCTCGGGGTTGCCAAGCTTGCCGACAAAACTCATGACGGGGCCAAGATCGTTGATCTTGATGACGTTGCGGATGGTGATCCAGTCGCGACGCAGCAGCTCGCGCAGAAAGGGATCGCGCATGGCGCGCGCCTTGATCAGATCGAGAATGGGCTCGTCGAGATAGCGCGTGCCGATGCGGTAGTCGCCCGAATAATGAAACCAGTCATGGCGGCGCAGCAGCCCCGAGAGATGGGTCTTGCCAACCCCGGACATGCCAAGCAGGGTCACGCACTTGTTTTTCCAGGCGCGGAATTCATCAACCGTGAACTTCAAGGGTCAGGCTCCCAAGACAAGCAAAGAATGGACAGGCGGCGCGCGGGCATGACCAAGGGCGCGCCGCCATGAAAGCGCTCGATATTATACCCATCACAAATGGGTTTTACGGTGAGGACTGGGGGATGGGCGCGGGGGTGTCAGCGGCAGGGATGCCGCTGTCAAGCCTCCAGGGATGGATTGACGGCGTCCCCCGTGGCCATCACCCAGTCCGGATCGCATGAGGAAAACCAAAAACTGATTTGCGATTGGTATAGTCAGTCGCGGGCAGACTGAGCAGGGCCCTTATCCTCCCTCGGCGGCAAGACGCCGCTCTTCGAGCGATTCCCAGCGCGCATAGGCCGCCTCAAGCGCCTGCTCGACCTCGTCGAGCCGGCTGCGCAGCGCGCCCGCCGCGTCGCCTGCCTCGCGATAGAGGGCGGGATCGGCAAGACGCTGCTGAAGCGACGCCTGCTCGCTCTCCAACGCCTCGATGCGTTCGGGCAACTCGGCTAGCTCGCGCCCCTCCTTGTAGCTCAGCCGAACGCTCGCCGGCCTGGCCCGCGCGGGCGGCGGCGGGGCGGGCCGTACCTGGGCCTGAGCCGGCGGCTCGGGTGCGGGACGCTGACGCAGCCAGTCGCTGTAGCCGCCCACGTACTCGCCCACGCGCCCCTCACCCTCGAACACCAGCGAGCTGGTCACCAGATTATCGAGCAGCTCGCGATCATGACTGACCAGCAGCAGCGTGCCCTGAAAGTTCGTCAGCAGCTCTTCGAGCAGCTCCAGGGTTTCGACATCGAGATCGTTGGTGGGCTCGTCGAGCACCAGCACATTGGCCGGCCGGGTGAAAAGCTTGGCGAGCAGCAGACGGTTGCGCTCGCCGCCCGAGAGCGCCTTCACCGGCTGGCGCGCACGCTCGGGGGTGAAGAGGAAGTCCTTGAGATAGGAC
Organism: Chromatiaceae bacterium; assembly: GCA_016938795.1. GTDB lineage: Bacteria > Pseudomonadota > Gammaproteobacteria > Chromatiales > Chromatiaceae > Marichromatium. The sequence goes on from JAFGTZ010000225.1 coordinate 8,037, forward strand.
AGCACATGACGGCTGCGCCCCTCCACCTCGACCTGATCGCGCCCCTCGGCCACATTGTCCTGCACGCTGCGCTCCAGATCGAGCTGGGCGCGCAGCTGGTCGAAATAGGCCACCTGAAGGTTGGTGCCACGCCGGATGCGCCCCTGCTGGGGCTCAAGCTCGCCGAGCAGGAGCTTCAGCAGGGTGCTCTTGCCCACCCCGTTGGGGCCGATGATGCCGATGCGATCGCCGCGCAGGATGAGGGTGCTGAAATCGCGCACCACCAGACGCTCGCCCCAGCCATGGCTTACCCCCTCGGCCTCGACCACCAGCTTGCCCGAGCGTTCGGCCTCGCCGAGCTGCAAACGCGCCCGTCCCTGCTGCTCGCGCCGTGCGCGGCGCTCCTCGCGCATGGATTCGAGCGCGCGCACGCGCCCCTCGTTGCGGGTGCGTCGCGCCTTGATGCCCTGGCGAATCCACACCTCCTCCTCGGCGAGCTTGCGATCGAAATGCGCCGCCGCCTGGGCCTCGGCGTGCAGGCGCTCCTCGCGTCGGCGCAGATAATTGGCATAGTCGCCCGGCCAGTCCGTGAGCCGCCCCCGGTCGAGCTCCAGGATGCGGGTGGCCAGACGCTGGAGAAAACGCCGGTCGTGGGTGACGAAGAGCAGCGCACCCGGGAATTCGAGCAGAAAGGACTCCAGCCAGTCGATGGAGTCGATATCGAGATGGTTGGTTGGCTCGTCGAGCAGCAGCAGATCGGGCTCGCTCACCAGCGCGCGAGCGAGCAGCACGCGACGCTGCAAGCCGCCCGAGAGTGCGGCAAAGGCGGCATCCGCATCCAGCCCGAGGCGCGAGATGACGCGCTCGACACGCTGCTCGATGGCCCAGCCGTCACCATCTTCAAGCTGCTGCTGGAGCTGGGCGAGACGCGCCAGCGCCTCCTCGCCCGCCGTGGCGTCGAGGCTGTGCGAGAGCTGGAGATAGTCGCGCACCAGGGCGCCCAGTGCGCCCAGCCCCTCGGCCACCACCTCGAACACCCGCGCCTCGCGCCCAGCCGGCACCTCCTGCTCCAGGCGCGCAACGCGCAAGCTGCCCGAGGCGCGCACCACACCGCTGTCGGGCTCGATGTCGCCGGCAATGAGCTTCAGCAGGGTCGATTTGCCACAGCCGTTGCGCCCGAGCAAACAGAGACGCTCGCCGCGCTCGATGGCGAAAGAGACCTCCTCCAGGAGCGGCGGCAGGCCATAGGAGAGCGAGACCGATTCGAGGCTGAGTAGCGTCATGCGAAAACCTGAGTCATTAACAGAGACGAACCCACCGAGCGGGGCTCGCCGAAAGCCACCAGACTAGAGAGGCGGCGCGGCGCGCGCAAGATCAGCTCCATCCATCGGGGCTTGATAAACCCTCATTGCATACCGAGATTGGGAATTTTGGGTTACACTGCCCGCTACGCCACCTCTTGCATGGCATGCAAGCATATCTGTCAATCACGGCCAAATACTGATGGTGAAGAGCGTTACACTGCGCGATGCCTGGGCTGGTGAAGCCAACTGTCTCAATTGCCCTCTCAGAACCTCGGTCCTGTTCGCGGGGCTTAGCGAATCCGATTTCGCTCGCATCCACGACCCCATCGACCAGTTCGCGCTCAAGCCGGGCACGCCCCTCTATCACGCGGGCGACACGGGCGGCTTCATGTTCACGGTCCGCACCGGGGCGCTCAAGTTGGTGCAATACCTCCCCGATGGCAGCCAGCGCATCGTGCGCATCGTGCGCGCCACCGACGTGCTCGGACTGGAGGCCCTGCTCGACGGCCCCTATCAACATGACGCCATCGCCCTGCAACCCACTGAGGTGTGCCGGTTTCCGGCGCGCGCCGTGCGCGAACTCGGCGACGACAACCCCGCCCTGCACCGCGAACTGATGGCGCGCTGGCAGCAGGCGCTGAGCGAGGCCGACGCCTGGCTGACCGAACTCTCCACCGGCTCGGCGCGCCAGCGCGTGGCGCGCTTGCTGCTGCGTCTGGTGCGCGACCGTGAAACCAGCGAGTGCCAGCTCTTCAGCCGCGAGGACATGGGCGCCATGCTTGGCGTCACCACCGAAACGGCCAGCCGCACCATTGCCGAGTTCAAGCGTCAGAGCCTGCTGGTCGAGACCTCGCCCAATCATTTTCTGCTCGATATCCCCAATCTGCGCCGCATTGCCGAGGATTGAGCGCCCAAGCCTTCACGGCTTGACCGATTTCAATGTCGGTAATGGCGCGCGCGTCCTACTCTCTCCCGCCTGTCTCTCAAGCCACGCCTGCCGCTATCCCCGCGATAGAGGCCCGCGTGCATCACGCATCACAAGATCCGTTCGACTCCCAAGGCCAGGCCCATGCCGGGCGCTAACTGGCTCCTGGGCGCCTGCTTCTGGGTGTCGAGTCAAAACGGACAAGGCCACGACCACGCTTATTGTCAGGAGTGCACTGTGAAGCAGAGCCTGTTTCAGGAACGCTATCCGGTTTATCTGCTCGAACTCGATCGAGAAGAAACCAGCCACCCGTCGGTGGAATCCATCTGCGCCTATTTTCGGGCCCGCATCGAGGCGCACAAATGCGCCACCTTCATCGCCGAATTCGACCACTATGCCCACACCTGCGCCCTGCCCGAGGGTCATGTTGGCGAGGGCATCCGCGCCGCTCGCAATGTGGTGTTCTGCTTCGGCATCGCACTGCCCAATGTACAGGTGCTCGCCGTGCGCCCACGCTCCATCGGCGTGGCCGAGACCGATCGCGGCTTCGTCATCACCTTCATGGAGGCCCCCATGCCCATCGCCAATGCCGCCATGGAGGACTGGGCCAGCGGATTGCGTGATCGTCAGCCCGCCACAATCTAAAAGACCCGACCGCCGGCGCACGTCGCCGCTTCAGTCCCACCGAGCAGGATTCCCGACCCCTATGCGTATCGCCATTACCAGCCAGAACTTCCGCACCATCACCGGTCATGCGGGCAAGACCCGTCGCTTTCTCATCGTCGAGGCCGACGGCCAGACGCCAGCACGCGAGATCGAGCGGCTCGACCTGCCGAGCGGCATGTCGCTGCACGACTACGCAGGCGAGGACCATCCGCTCTTTGCTCAGGGCGTTGAGGTACTCATCACCCAAGGCGCGGGGCGCGGGCTCATGCAGCGGCTTCAGGCGCACGGCATCCGCGTGCATACCACTGCTGCGAGCGATCCGCTGCAAGCCGC
>JAFGTZ010000226.1 GCA_016938795.1 Chromatiaceae bacterium
CGCGCTGGTGCGCGCCCTGACCGCGATCAAGGGTCTGACCGGCGCCAACCACGACCAGGATGTTGGCATCAGCATTGCCCGCCGTTCCATGGAAGAGCCGCTGCGCCAGATCGTCGCCAACGCTGGTGACGAGCCGTCCGTGGTGCTGCACAAGGTGGTCGAGGGTTCGGGTAACTTCGGTTACAACGCGGCCAACGGCGAGTATGGCGACATGGTCGAGATGGGTATTCTCGATCCCACCAAGGTCACCCGTTCGGCTCTGCAGAACGCCGCTTCCGTGGCTGGTCTCATGATCACCACCGAGGCCATGGTGGCTGAGGAGCCCAAGGACGAGAGCGCCATGCCCGCCGGCGGCGGCATGGGCGACATGGGCGGCATGGGCATGATGTAAGCCCTGTCCGCGAGCCCTGAGCGCTCCCCAAAGCCCCGCCGCAAGGCGGGGCTTTTTTGTGCGCGCTATCTGGCGTCTGTGTGGATTGCGGTAGCCTTTCTGGGATAATCCATGCCATGCCCTATTTGATCGAACCTTTTAAGTCCATGAGTAGCCCAGAGACCACGCCCAGTGATTCCGTGCATGAGAGCCATTGGCGCCAGTGGCTTGACTGGGCCGCGCGCGAGGGCGTTCAGGCGCCAGTCGATGCCGCCTTTGTCGAGGCGCGCGCCCGGGTTTGGGAGGCTAGCGACTTTGTGGCCTTGAGCGTGGCGCGTCATCCCGAGGAGTTCGCCGCGCTGCTCGCCGAAGGGCTGGAGCGGCCCCACGCGGCGGATGCGCTGGCCATGCGACTGGACGCGGCGCTCGCCAGTGTTGAGGACGAGCCGGGCCTGCAGCGCGCGCTGCGCGGTTTTCGCCGGCGCGAAATGGTGCGCATCATCTGGCGCGATCTTGCCGGCTGGGCCGATCTGGAGGAAACCCTGGAGGCGCTCTCCGAACTCGCCGATCAGTGCATTGGCGCCGCGCTGGAGCGGTTGGAGGCCTGGACGCGTGCGGAGCTTGGCGTTCCATGCGACAGCGAGGGGCGCGAGCAGCGGTTGCTGGTGCTCGCCATGGGCAAGCTCGGCGCGCGCGAGCTGAATCTCAGCTCCGACATCGATCTGATTTTTGCCTTCCCCGAGCGCGGCATGGTGCGCGACGGGCGGCGCGAGCTGAGCAACGAGCAGTTCTTTCTGCGTCTCGGGCAGCGGCTGGTGCAGGCGCTCTCCATGCCCACGGTCGATGGTTTTGTGTTTCGGGTCGATACCCGTCTGCGCCCCTTTGGCGATGCTGGCCCCTTGGCGATGAGCTTCGATGCCATGGAGGACTACTACCAGTCGCAGGCGCGCGAGTGGGAGCGTTACGCCATGATCAAGGCGCGTGCGGTGGCGGGCGCGCCCGAGGAGCGCGCGCGCCTCATGGTCATGCTGCGTCCCTTCGTCTATCGGCGCTATCTCGACTTCGGCGCCATCGAGGCGCTGCGCAATCTCAAGCAGCTCATCGCTAAGGAGCTGTACCGGCGTGGTATGGAGGCCAACATCAAGCTCGGTCCTGGGGGTATCCGCGAGATCGAATTCATCGGCCAGGCCTTTCAGCTCATCCGTGGCGGGCGCGATCCAGATTTGCAGATTCGCCCCATCCGCGCCGTGCTCGCCCAGCTTGCCGAGAAGGGCCTGCTGCCCGCCGAGGCGGTGCGCGAACTCGACGAGGCCTATTGTTTTCTGCGCCGGGTCGAAAACCGGTTGCAGGCGCGGCGCGATAAACAAACCCATTGCCTGCCCGAGGAGGCGTCCGAGCGCCGCTGTCTCGCGCGCGCCATGGGCTTTGCCGACTGGGACAGCTTTGCGCCCGAGCTGCAAGCCCATCGTGATCGGGTGCAGGGGCATTTCGATGCGGTCTTCGCCGAGCCCAAGCCCGAGGTGCGCGGTCCCGAGCAGGTGGAGCGTTGGCGCGACCTGCACGATCCGGCGCGCGAACGTGCTGCACTGGAGAGCGCCGGCTTTGCCGATCCCGAGGCGGCGCAACGACGCTTGCAGGCCTTTCGTGAAACCGCCGACCGTAAGGGTCTGAGCGCCCGGGGGCATGAGCGTCTCGCCCAGATCATGCCGCTGGTGCTCTGTCATGCGGCGAGCAGCGACGAGCCCGATCTGGCGCTCGAGCGCCTGCTGCGCCTGCTCGAAGCCGTGCTGGGTCGTACCGCCTATCTAGCTATGCTCGCTGAACAGCCGGGCATCCTCGCGCAGCTTGCGCGCCTCTCGGCCATGAGCCCCTGGTTCACCGAACGGGTGGCGCGCCATCCGCTGTTGCTCGATGAGATGATCGACCCGCGCCGTCTCTACGCGCCCCAGCATCGCGCCGCGCTGGAAGCGGAACTCGATGCCCTGCTCGCCCCCCTCGACGCCGAGGATCTGGAGCAGCAGATGGAGCGGCTGCGCCAGTTCGCGCAGGGCAATGTGTTGCGCGTGGCGGCGTCCGATCTGACCGGCGCCATCCCGCTCATGGTGGTGAGCGACTATCTCACCGAGATTGCCGAGGTCAGCATCGAGCGGGTGCTGCGTCTGGCGTTCGCGCATTTTGCCGCGCGTCATGGGCGCCCCACGGCCATCGGCGAGGGGCCTTCGGGCTTTCTGGTGCTGGGCTACGGCAAGCTCGGCGGGCTGGAGCTGGGCTATGGCTCCGATCTGGATCTGGTGTTCCTGCATGGCAGCGAGTCGGTGATGGCCGAGACCGATGGGGAGCGACCCATCAGCAACGAACAGTTCTATGCGCGTCTCGGTCAGCGCATCATCCACATCTTCACCGCCCGCACCCCCTCGGGCGTACTCTACGAGATTGATGCCCGGCTGCGCCCCGACGGCGGCAAGGGGCTCCTGGTGCGCTCGCTCGGCTCCTTTGCCGATTATCAGGCCAACGAGGCCTGGACCTGGGAGCATCAGGCGCTGGTGCGCGCGCGTCCTGTGGCGGGTGATGCGGCGCTGGCCGCGCGCTTTGCCGAGATTCGTCGCGATATTCTCTGCCGTCCGCGCGAGGCGGCGACGCTGCGCCGCGAGGTGCGCGAGATGCGTGCGAAGATGCGCGCCTCGCTTGATCGCAGCGACAAGGAGCGTTTCGACCTCAAGCAGGGTGTGGGCGGTATTGCGGATATCGAGTTTATGGTTCAATACGCGGTCTTGCGCTGGTCTTGCGAGCATCCGTCGCTCACCGATTGGACCGACAATGTACGCCTGCTCGACAGTCTTGCGCGGCTCGAACTCTTGCCGGGCGAGGCTGCCGGGGATCTCGCGGCGGCCTATCGGACGCTGCGCGCCGCCTATCATCGCAGCGCCCTGCAGGAACAGCCGACGAGCGTTCCCGAGACCGAACTGCGCGCCGAGCGCGCGCGCGTTCGCGAACTCTGGCAGGCGCTCATGGAAGAGGGCGACTGAGGACGCGGGACCAAGGGGGCGCATGTCCTTAATGAGTGGCCGATCTCCGATGGGGCGGCCCGAGCGGAGCTTCACGATATGATGACGATGGCGGACCGCGATGGTCTGATCTGGCTTGATGGCGAGATGGTGCCCTGGCGCGAGGCCAAGACCCATGTGCTGACCCACACCCTGCACTACGGCATGGGGGTGTTCGAGGGGGTGCGCGCCTATCCCACCTCGCGGGGCACGGCCATTTTCCGGTTGGCCGAGCACACCGAGCGCCTTTTTAACTCGGCGCATATCCTCGGCATGCCCATGCCCTGGGATCACGCGACCCTGAACGAGGCGCAGCGCGCCGTGGTGCGCGAGAACGGGCTGGAGTCGGCCTATATCCGCCCCATGTGCTTCTATGGCGCCGAGGGCATGGGCCTGCGCGCCGACAACCTCAAGGTCCACTGCATGGTTGCCGCCTGGTCCTGGGGCGCCTATCTGGGCGAGGAGAACATGCGCAACGGCATCCGCATCAAGGTCTCTTCCTTCACCCGTCATCATGTCAACATCACCATGTGCCGGGCCAAGGCCAACGGCAATTACATGAATTCCATGCTGGCCCTGCAGGAGGCGCTGCGCGATGGCTACGACGAGGCGTTACTGCTCGACGCCTCGGGCTATGTGATGGAAGGCAGCGGCGAGAACATCTTCATCGTGCGCGACGGGGTGCTCTATACCCCGGATCTGACCTCGGCGCTCGACGGCATCACCCGGCGCACCGTCATGACGCTCTGTGAGGAGCTGGGTCTGCGGGTGGTCGAACGACGCATCACGCGCGATGAGGTCTATATCGCGGATGAGGCCTTTTTTACCGGCACCGCCGCCGAGGTCACGCCGATTCGCGAGGTCGATGGGCGCGCCATTGGCAGCGGCACGCGCGGCCCCATCACCGAGCGGCTTCAGGCGCTCTATTTCGATCAGGTTCACGGACGGGGGGAGAGCCACCCCGAGTGGCTCACCCTGGTTTGATTGACGCGCCGGCCGCCCGGCCCGCGCCCGCATCCACTGGAGAGACGCATCATGGAGACTCAGACTCGAACCCCATCGACCTCGGTCGAGGTTCCCGTCAGCCAGCCCATTCCCGTGTCGCGCGCCGAGCTGCCGCTGTGCTGTCCGCGCCCCGATGGCGAGCTTTGGAACATGCACCCGCGCGTCTGGCTGCCGATCGAGGACGCGCCAAACGGCGAGGTGACCTGTCCCTATTGCGGCGCCCATTATGTCCTTGAGAAGGGCGATTAAGGCCGCTCCTTGTCCGCGCCTTGATCGCCACGATGAGCGGGATTAAGGCGCGGCGAGCGAGAGCAATCACCAGCTAAAGCAGCTTGACCAGTGCGGCGATGGCCGCGACCTGGGCCAGCATCAGTGGCACCAGCCATTTCAAGACGTCGATCTTGGCCTGCTCGACCGTCTGTTTCATCTCGGCGCGCACCAGCGCAATCTCCTTGGTCAGGCGCAGCTCGGTCTCGCGCAGCTCGGCGCGCACCTGCTCGATGTCCTGTTTCAGCTCCGCACGCACCAGCTCGATGTCTTTCTTCAGACGCAGCTCGGTCTCGCGCAGCTCGGCGCGGACCTGCTCGATGTCCTGTTTCAGCTCGGCGCGGACCTGCTCGATGTCCTGTTTCAGCTCGGCGCGCACCAGCTCAATGTCTTTCTTCAGGTGCAGCTCGGTCTCGTGCAGCTCGGCACGCACCAGCTCGATGTCTTTCTTCAGGTGCAGCTCGGTCTCGTGCAGCTCGGCACGCACTAGCTCGATGTCTTTCTTCAGGCGCAGCTCGGTTTCGTGCAGTTCGGCGCGGACCAGCTCGATCTCTTTCTGGAGGCGCAGTTCGCTCTCCCGGACATGTCCCTGGGTGGCGAGATCGGGTAAATGGGGATAGCGCTCTTCGAGCTGTTCGAAGGCCTCGGCGATGACCTTGGCGCGGGCGCGCTCATCAGGCGCCGAGGCGAGCGCCTCGTAGAGTGCGATGGTCGATAACATGGCGCTTCCTCCTCGACTCTTTCAGGCCGTCGCCGCCTTTTCGCGACGCTTCAGCCACACCTCCAGTCCCTGTGCGTTCAGCTCGGTATCGACCGCGAGCAGTTCGCCAAGGCGGGCCTCGTCATACTCAACGCCATGGGCGCGCGCGCTCGCCGCCAGGTGCGCCCCGACGGCGGCGCGCAGGCGAGCGCCGCGCGCGCCATCGTCGCGCCCTTCCTCGACCAGGGCCAGCGCGGCCAGATCGCGGATGCTTTGGCGCAGCCGCTCCACATGGCGCTCGGGCGCGTCGAGCCGCCCGTAGTGTGTGAGATAGACGGCGCTTGGCTTGAGGGCCATGAGCTTGTCGAGGCTGGCGAGCCACAGGTCCGGATCGAAGGCCACCGGGGTGGTGGGCGCATAGAGCCAGGGCCCGGCATCGGTGTCGAATTCGCGGTAGGAGATGCCGAAGGTATCGCCGCTGAAGAGCCCGCCGGTGAGCGAATCGAGGATGCAGCCGTGATGATTGGCATGCCCGGGCGTGTCGATGAAGGTCAGGCGGCGTCCGGCCAGATCGAACGACTGGCCATCCTCGGCAAGGATGACACGCTCGGCGGCAATGGGCTGGAGACCGCCGAAGTCGCGCTTGAAGGCCTCGGCGCCATAGACGGCGCTGGCCCCGGCGATGAGTCGCGCGGGGTCGATCAGGTGCGGTGCGCCTTTGGGGTGGACGACCAGCCGGGCATTGGGACAGGCCGCCATGAGCGCGCCCGCGCCGCCGGCGTGATCGAGATGCACATGGGTGGGAATGACATAGTCCACATGCTCAGGGCTGAGCCCGAGCCTTTCGATCAGCGCCAGCAGCGCGGGCACGCTGTGTTCGGTGCCGGTGTCCACAAAGGCCAGCCGATCAGCCGAGCGGACCAGATAGCAGGCAGCCAGTCCGGGCCGATAGAGGCCGGTGTCGATGCAGAGAATGCCCTCGGCGATGGTTTCAGGGTGCGCGGTTGGCATGGCGGTCGTCCTGTGCAAAGGCGCTTGGATGAGTCTGTCCGACAGTTTAGATGAGTGCGGGGCGCGCGTCAGTGGCTCGCCCCGAGCGATTGCGGCCTGGGTCTGGCCCTAGGGATCGAAGCGATAGCCGAGCAGTTCGAGATCGCGCGCGAAGTGGCGCGCGACCAGCTCGGCGCTCGCGTCGTCGTAGTAGGTGCGCCAGTCGCGCTCGCGATCGGTGGCGCGGCGCGCGTGCGGCAAGGGCGGCGTGGGGATGCCGATGCGCGCGCAGGCCTCGGCAAAGTCCTCGTGCAGGCGTTCGTAGCGTCCGATGAAATCGACCAGGATGGCGCCGCGCAGATCGACGAGATAATCGCTCTGGAGCGTGATGGAGGTGTCGATGTGGTACTGATAGGGGCGCTCGGGGTCGAGCTTCCAGCGCAGAAAGTCGCCGAAGGTCTGGTGACCGCCGAGATAGTGCGGGCGCTCGCGGCGAATGTGGTGAAAGGAGCTGACCTGCAGATCCCAGGGGTTGCGCACGAAGGCGAACTTGAAGAGGCTCTCGAACCAGTCGCGGGGCAGCAGTTCCTGCGCGGCGATGATCTTGGCGTGACGCGGCAGTTTGGTGCCGATGCGGTGACCGCTCAGATGGCTGAAGCGGCTGCAGAGAAACACCGGGTAGTACCAGGGATCGCGCCAGCGCCGGCGTTCGAGCGCGGCACGCACGCTGGTTCCGCCGGTCTTGGCGATATGCACGAAGAGAAAGCGGTCGCGGGGTGAGAGCAGCATGGGCGGCAGTGGTCAGTGGTCAGTGGTC
>JAFGTZ010000227.1 GCA_016938795.1 Chromatiaceae bacterium
CTAGGCTCGCCAGACCATCTGCCCCAGATAGGCGGCGAAGGCGAGGAGAAAGACACTCCCCTCCAGGCGGCCCAGATGGCGGCCCATGCCGAGCAGCGGCAGACAGATGAGCGAGGCGATAATCATGACCGGCAGATCGAGCCGCAGCGCCTCGCCGGCGACCGGGATGGGCTCGGGTGCGACGAGCGCGCCGAGCCCCAGCACCGCAAGCAGATTGAAAAGATTGCTGCCGATGACATTGCCGATGGCCAGATCACGCGCCCCGCGCAGGCTGGCGATCACCGAGGTGGCCACCTCGGGCAGCGAGGTGCCAATGGCCACTACCGTCAGGCCGATCACCAGCTCGCTTACACCGAGCAGCCGCGCAATCTCGATCGCGCCCATGACCAGCAGGCGCGACCCCAGCGCGAGCAACAAGAGCCCCAGCAGCAACAGGGCGAGATTACGGGCCATGATACAGCCCTGAGGCCCCGGGGAGGCGGACTGGCTGCCGGCATCGCGCGCCTCGCTCGCGTCCGCGTCGCGTCGCCCCGCGCGGACTGACCCGATCAGATAGACCAGCAGGGTGGCGAAGAGCAGCGCCCCATCGATCGTCCCCAGGCGCCCATCGAGCCCCAGCAGCCAGAGCGCAAGCGAGGCCGCCACCACCAGCGGCAGGTCGATGGTCAGCACCCGACGCTCGACCCACAGCGGCGCCATGAGTGCGGCCAGACCCAGCACCAGCAGAATATTGGCGATATTGCTGCCAATCACATTGCCAAGCGCCAGATCGCCCGCGCCCGACCAGGTTGCCTGAAGGGTGACCGCCAGCTCGGGTGCGCTGGTTCCAAAGGCCACCACGGTCAGGCCGATCACCAGCGCACTGATCCGCGCTGCGCGCGCCAGCGCCGTGGCCGCGCGCACCAGGAGTTCGCCGCCGCCCACCAGCAGCACAAAGCCGGGCAAAATAAACAGCACTGGAATAAAAAAGGCGCTCATGAAGGGCAGTCTGGCGCCGGCTCGGCACTTGCGCAACCGGCGCAGATGCCAATGAGTTCGACCACCGGGCGCTCGGCCTCGAAACCGCGCGCGCGCGCGGCCATGGCCAAACGCTCGCTCACCCCCGCATCGGACAGTTCGATGACCCGACCGCAGCGGGCGCAGATGAGAAACTGGCTCTGGTGCGCGCATCCCGGATGGCGGCAGCCGATGAAGGCGTGCTGGCTTTCGAGCCGGTGCGCAAGACCCTGCTCCAGCAAAAAGTCGAGCGCCCGGTAGACGGTTGGCGGCGCGAGCGCCCGCGACCCCTCGCGCAATTGGTCGAGGATTTCATAGGCGCCGAGCGGGCGCTCGGTACGACAGAGAATTTCGAGCACCCGGCGTCGCTGCGGCGTGAGACGCGCGCCGCGCTGGGCGCAGAGCGCGGCCGCCGTGTCCAGGGTGCGCGCGAGCGCCTCAGCCGCCACGCGACACCGCCGCCTGCCGATGCGCCCGGGCGCGTGTGCGCCAGCCACTGAAGAGCGCCGAGAGCACATAGACCGCGCCGGCGAGCAGGATCATCACCGGCCCCGGCGGCAGATCCGGCGCATAGGCCAGGGCCAGCCCCGAGCTGGTGAAGAGCGCCCCGAGCAGGGTTGCGCCGAGCATCATGCCGGCGAGCGAGTGCAGATAATGCCCGGCGATGGCCGCTGGCAGGGTGAGCAGGGCGATGACCAGAATGAGGCCCACCACCTGGATGAGCAGCACCACGGTGAGCGCCACCAGACAGAGCAGCAGCAGATAAAAGAAGGTGACCGGCACCCCGCGCAGCCTGGCGAATTCCTCATCGAAGATGACTGCGAGAAACTGGCGGTAGAAGAGCGCGAAGATGGCGAGCAGCAGCGCATCGAGCGCCGCCATGAACCAGAGCGCGCCCGGCGACACCAGCAGGATGTTGCCAAAGAGCAGGCTCATGAGGTCGGTCGAATAGCCCGGCGTGCTGGCGATGAAGAGAATGCCGAGCGCCATGCCGATAGCCCAGAGCGCGCCGATGAGGGTGTCTTCCTGCGCCTTCCAGACCAGACGCACCGCGCCGATGAGCAGCGCCGCGAGAATGGCCGAGAGCAGTGCGCCGAAGAGCGGATCGACGCCGTAGTAGAGCGCCGCCCCCATGCCGCCAAGCACCGAATGGGCAATGCCGCCGGCCATGAAGGTGATGCGCTTGATCACCACCAGGGGGCCGATGAGCCCGCAGCCGAGGCTCGCGAGCAGGCCCGCGATGAGGGCGTTGCGCAAAAAGTCGTGGGCCGCGAGCGCGGTCAGAAAGTCTTGCATGGTCTCAGTCTCCCGGCGCCTGAAGCCGTGTCGGGGTGTTGTGCTGATGATCGACCCGGCGCACGCCCTCGCCATAGAGCTGGCGCACGATGTCGCTCGCCACCAGCTCGGTGCCATGGCAGCGCAGGGTGCGATTGAGACAGGCCACCCGGCGCACATAGCCCGAAATGAAGGCGATGTCATGCGAGACCACCAGAATGGTGAGGCGTGCGTTGAGCCGCGCGAGTAGATCAAAAATCTCGTTCTCGGCGCGCTGGTCGATGCTCGCCGTGGGCTCGTCGAGAATCAGCAGCTCGGGCGCGCCCGCCAGGGCGCGCGCGAGCAGCACGCGCTGCAACTGCCCGCCCGAGAGGGTGCCCACGCGCCGCGCCGCAAGCTCCAGCGCCTCGACCTCGGCGAGCGCGGCGCGCGCGGCGGCCCGCGCCGCGCGGCCCGACCAGTCAGGGCGCGGATCGAAGCCTGCCCCAATGGCGCCCATGGCCACCACCTGCTCGACGCTGATCGGGAAATCGCGCGCGAAGGCCGGAAACTGCGGCACATAGCCGATGCGCCGCGCCGCCTGACGCGGCGGCTCGCCAAACACCCGCACCTCGCCCGCCTGGGGTTCGAGCAGCCCCAGGATGAGCTTCAGCAGGGTGCTCTTGCCACCCGCGTTGGGCCCGACCAGCCCGACGAACTCACCGCGCGCGATTTCCAGATCGATGGTGTCGAGCACCAGCCGATCGCCATAGGAGAAGCACAGCCCGCGCAGGGCAATGGCCGGCGCCTCGGTTTCACTCATGGCCCGCCTCCGGCACACCCGCAATCAGGCGGGTGAGTGCGCGCAGTGTCGCGGCATAGTCCGCCGCCAGCGGATCGACCGGCGCGACCCGCCCGCCGATGGCGCGCGCCACCTCCTCGGCGGCGCGCGCGCTCATCTGCGGCTGCACCAGCACCACCCGGATGCCCTCGCGCCGCGCCTGCTCGATGACTGCGGCGAGGGCGCGCGGACCGGGCTCCTTGCCCTCGCGCTCAATGGCCACCTGGGTCAGGCCATAGGTGTCGGCGTAGTAGCCCCAGGCGGGATGAAAGACCAGAAAGCGGCGCTCATCAAGATCGGCGAGCAGGGCGCGAATCTCGGCATCGAGCGCATCGAGTTCGGCCACGAAGGCGTCCGCGTTGGCCGCGAAGTCCTCGGCATGTTCGGGCGCCAGGGCGCTCAGGGCGTCGCGAATCTGCCCGACCATCACCTTCACCAGCGGCGGGCTGGTCCAGACATGGTTATCGAGCGCCTCGTGCTCATGCCCATGAGCATCATCCGACGACTCGTCGTCATGTTCATGCGCCTCGTCGAGCGGGCGCAGCGCGATGCCCTCGCGCGCATCGAGAACGCGCAGCCCCGGATTGGTCGCCTGGATGCGCGACATCCAGGCATCCTCGAAGCTCGCGCCGATGCGGATGTAGAGATCGGCCTCGGAGAGCGCCGCAACCTGACGCGGACGCGGCTCGAACAGATGCGGATTGGCGCCTGGCTCGACCAGCGCCTCGACCTTGACCCAGTCGCCCCCGACGCGTTCGACAAAGGTGCGCTGCGGCACCACGCTGACAAAGACCGACAACGGCTCAGTCGCTGCGAGGACCGCGCCAGGAAGGAGTAACAGGAGCGCCAACACAGGAGTTCGCAACATGACAGCCTCGCTTGAAGAAATCTTGGACGAGATTGAAACATTATAACGTTTCCAGGCGCGACGCCATCTCCCTTGCCATTGCCTGTCCCAGCGGTCTCTGACATGCTTTCCGCCCGACTGGACCGATCACACTGGGGTGTCATCCGGCGCGACGCCACTCAACAGGCTTTGCCGTTATGCTGTACCCATCACACATCCGTCAGGACAGGAGCGACCCTTGAGCAACATCCTTGCCCAATTCCTCTGGGCCGGCGGCCTTGGGCTCTATGTGCTTGCCGTGCTCTTTCTCACCCGCTGGCCCTACACGCTCATGGTGGCGCGCGGCCTGGAGCCCATCCGCGCCGTCTACTACAACCGCAAGATCGTGCACATGCTCGCCGGCGGCGTCAGCTCGCTCATGGTGCCGCTGGTGTTCAGCTCGCCCTGGTTTCCGCTGGTGAGCGGACTGCTGCTCACGTTGGTCATCGCCATCGCCCATCAGGTCAAGCGCTGGCGTCTGTATTGGTTCCAGACCGAGGAAAACCGCAACGATGTCAAATTCGCGCTCATGTGGTCGCTCTCGGTGTCGCTGCTGTGGTGGCTGCTCGGCGACCCCTGGCTTGCCATCCTGCCCTCGCTCTACATGGCCTTTGGCGATGGCGTGACCGGCATCATCCGCAACGCACTCATCCGCCGTCGCTCCAAGAGTGCGGTCGGCAACATCGGCATGTTGGTGGTCTGCGCCCCGCTCGGCTGGTGGATCGGGAGTCAGGCAATTCCCGCGATTCCCTGGTGGGGATTACTCTCGGCGGTGCTCGCAACCCTTGTGGAACGCTACGAATTCGGTCCCATAGATGACAATATTCTCATCACCCTGGTCGCCTCCAGCGTGCTGCTCGCCGCCAGCCTGCTCGGCCCCTTGATCTGACCCGCCGGGGTGCTGCCCCCACCCGGCGCCTTGGCCAGGTTTTCGCTCTCACCGATGCTTGGGCAGATCAGATCACCATCCCGCTGCCCGGAGGTCCGTCCCATGCCGATCAAAGCCACGCACACCCGCAGCGACGAGCGCCGCACCCAGCGCCGCTTGCCGACCCGGATTCCCGTCGATGTCGCGCTGACCTCGAACCATCACGGATCCTTTCATGCCGTTAGCCATAACCTTTCCTGGGGCGGGGCACAGCTGATCACCAGCACAGCGCTCGACGCGCACTGCCCGGGGCTCAGACTGATCTTTCCCTGGCGTCAGGCCAGTCTCTTCGAGGCCGAGGCCGAGGTGGTGCGTCATGAGGTGCTCGACAGTGGCCGCATCGAGATTGCCGCGCGTTTCTCGCGGCTCTCGCCACTCTGTCAGCGGCGCCTCGAACGACTGCTTCAGCGCCTGCCGACGCCCATTGCCCAGATCAATCTGCCGCTCGCCGAGCAGCTCGATATTCTGTTCAATGACCCGGCTGACATTCTGGAAACACTCGATCAGATCCGTGCGGGCCGTTTACTTGTCACCACCTTCAGCGGCTACCGGCTCGATCAGAGCATCCGGCTTCGGATCGCCAACACGCGCCATCTGCCGCCCCTGGTGCTGCGCTCGCGCGTGCTCGGTCAGGAGCCCTTGCTCCTCAAGGGACATGAATGGGCCAACCTGACACAACTGGATCTGCGCTTCGAGCACTCCGCGCGGGATCTGCAACGCGGTGTTGAGCTCTTTCTGCGACTGGCCGCGCGTACCGAGCCGCAGTGGATGCGCGAGCGTGACGAGCCGCCCAGCGGATGGGGCGCCAGCAAGACCCGCGCACTGCATTGACTGCATTGACTTCCCCGATAGAGCCACCCATGCACAGGCCTCACCGCAGGCGCGCACCGGCGCGCGAGATTTTTGGCTGGGCCATGTTCGACTTCGCCAATCAGGCCTACACGCTGCTCATCATCAGCGTGGTTTTTGGCGATCTCTTCACCCGCGTCATCGTGGCCGACGCCCCCGACTACCGGCTCGGCAATCTGCTCTGGAGCCTGGCGCTGGCGCTGAGCTATCTGCTCGCCCTCATCCTGGCCCCCTTCGCCGGGGCCATCATGGACTACAGCGCCACCCGCAAGCGCTTTCTCTTCGCAAGCTACGCAGTCACGGTCACGGCCAGCGCTGCGCTCTATTTTGTCGAGCCCGGACTGGCCTGGCTCGGCGTGGCGCTGCTCGTGGTTTCCAACCTGGCCTATTCGCTCGGCGAGTCCTTCATCGCGAGCTTTCTGCCCGCGCTCGGGCCGCCCGAGGATCTGGGCAAGATTTCCGGCTTCGGCTGGGCGCTGGGCTATGTCGGCGGCATGGTCTCGGCGCTCTTCGTGCTGCTGGTGCTCGGCGAGGTGAGCGCCGAGAACTTCGAGCGCATCCGCTGGGTGGGGCCCTGGGCGGCGGCTTTCTTTCTGGTGGCCGCCATTCCCACCTTCCTCTGGCTGCGCGAGCCGGGCAGGCCCCGCGCCCTGCCCGCCGGCCAGGGCTATGCGCGGCTGGCCATCGCGCGCGTGGGGCAGACCCTGCATCATCTGCGCGATCATCAGGATCTGGCGCGTCTGCTGCTCTCGGTCTTCTTTGCCATGAGCGGTATGTCCATCATCATCACCTATGCCTTCATCTATGGGGCACAAGTCATCGGCTGGGACGAGTCGGTGCGCACCCTGATGTTCGTGCTGGTGCAGATCACCGCCGCGCTTGGCGCCCTGGGCTTCGGCTTCGTTCAGGATGGCTTCGGCGCGGCGCGCACCTATCGCCTCACCCTGGCGCTGTGGCTCGCGGCCATCGCGCTCATTTATTTCACCCCGCAGATCGCCACCCTGGCGAACAGGCTCCTTGGGCTTGAGTGGCAGGCGCAGTACGTCTTTCTGGTGGTTGGCTGCGTGGCGGGTGTCAGTCTGGGCGCCTGCCAATCGGCCACCCGCACCCTGGTGGGACTCTTCGCGCCGCTCGCGCGCTCGGCGGAACTCTTCGGCTTCTGGGGGCTGGCAAACAAGCTCGCCGGGGTCTTCGGGCTGCTGGCCATTGGGGTGCTGCAAGCGCTCTTCGGCCTCCAGACCGCCATGCTGCTCTGTCTGGCGCTCTTCGCCCTGGCGCTCTGGGCGACGCTCGGGCTCGATGAAGCACGCGGTCGCGCCTTCGCCGTCTTGCACGAGGAAGAGGCGGTGGCAGGACGCTGGGAGTGAGGGCCGCTGGTTTGGCCTGGAGCCTTTGGGGCATAAGGTGTCACGATGCTGGAGCTTCGTGATCAGGGGCAAATACCCCGCCTCACGCACCTGGTGACGCAGCTCTGGCTGCGTCACCCGCGCGAGGAAGCTCTGCTTCCCGAGACATTCAAGATTACGTGAAGCAGAGCTTCATCGCTGGGGTCACGAAGCTGAAGCTTCGTGACCAGGGGCCAATCTGGGTGACTGCGCTGGCGCTTTGTGACCAGGGTAAAATGAAAAAGGCTCGCGAGATAACCCCGCAAGCCTTTGAAAGATGGTGGCTATGCCCTGACTCGAACAGGGGACCCTCGCATTATGAGTGCGATGCTCTAACCAACTGAGCTACATAGCCTTAAAAAAGAAGGCGGATTATATGGACGGGCAGGGAGGCTGTCAAGCCCTCCCTGCCCCGCTGCCCCAATCCGGTTCCAATCAGGCGCTGATGTCGAGCAGCACCTCGTCGGGGTTCACCGCATCGCCCTTGATGACGAAGACGCCGGTCACGGTGCCGTCGATGGGCGCCTGAATCTCGGTCTCCATCTTCATGGCCTCGGTGATGAGCACCGGCTGCCCGGCGCTGACCACATCGCCCTCCTTCACCAGCACATCGACAATGTTGCCCGGCATCGAGGTGGTGACATGGCCAGGCTCGCTCGGCTTGGGGCGCTTGCCGGCGATGGTCTGGGCCACCGCGCCCTCGGCGCCGCCGGTGAGCACCAGTTCATCGAGCGTTTCGACCACCACCTCCTCGGGGATGCCGTCGATGCTGAAGTAAAAGTGGCGCTCGGCCTGCCCCTTGTGGCCTGCGCCCGTGACCTTGACGTGGTAGGTCTCGCCATGCACCGCGATGTTGAACTCGGTCGGCGCGCGATGCGCTCCGTCAGCGCTTGGCGGCGGCTCCAGGGGTTCGGGATGCAGGCTGCCCTCGGCGCGCTGTTCCAGAAAGGCGCGCCCAATCTCGGGGAACATGGCGAAGGTCAGCACATCCTCGGGGCTCTGGGCCAGATCGCCGATGTCGTGGGTGAGGTGCGCCATCTCGGGGCGGAGCAGATCGGCGGGGCGGCAGTCGATCGCCTCCTCGTTGCCGATGGCCTGCTGTTGCAGGGTGGGGTTGACCGGCGCGGGCGCGCGTCCGTAGCGCCCCTGCAGATAGAGCTTCACCTCGTTGGTGATGGTCTGATAGCGCTGGTCGGTGAGCACATTGAGCACCGCCTGGGTGCCGACGATCTGCGAGGTGGGCGTCACCAGGGGCGGATAGCCGAGATCCTTGCGCACGCGCGGAATCTCTTCGAGCACCGCATTCATACGCTCCAGGGCGTTTTGCTCCTTCAGCTGGTTGGCCAGGTTCGAAATCATGCCGCCCGGCACCTGATTGACCTGCACCCGGGTATCGACCCCGGTGAATTCGCTCTCGAACTGATGGTATTTCTTGCGCACCTGATAGAAGTAGATGCCGACCTCCTGAATGGCCTCCAGATCGAGCCCGGTGTCGTAGTCGGTGCCGCGCAGCGCCGCCACCAGGCTCTCGGTGGGCGGATGCGAGGTGCCGCCGGCCATGGACGAGATGGCGGTGTCGATCACATCGCAGCCGTTCTCGATGGCCTTGAGATGGCACATGTCGGCCAGCCCCGAGGTGGCGTGCGAGTGCAGGTGCAGCGGCAGATCCACGCTGTCCTTGAGCGCCTTGACCAGTTCGGCGGTCACGAAGGGCGTGAGCAGCCCCGCCATGTCCTTGATGGCGATGGAGTCGCAGCCCATGGCGGCGAGCTCCTTGCCCATGGCCACAAAGCCGGCCACATCGTGCACCGGACTCACCGTGTAGCAGATGGTGCCCTGGGCGTGCTTGCCGGCGGCCTTGGTGGCCTCGATGGCGGTGCGCAGATTGCGCAGGTCATTGAGCGCATCGAAGATGCGGAACACATCCATGCCATTGGCGGCGGCGCGCTCGACAAAGGCGCGCACCACGTCGTCGGAATAGTGCCGGTAGCCGAGCAAATTCTGCCCGCGCAGCAGCATCTGCAGGCGGGTGTTGGGCAGCGCCTCACGCAGCTGGCGCAGGCGCTCCCAGGGGTCTTCCTTCAGAAAGCGCACGCAGGCATCGAAGGTGGCCCCGCCCCAGCACTCCAGCGACCAGTAGCCGATGGCGTCGAGCTTGGGGCAGATGGGCAGCATGTCCTCGGTGCGCATGCGGGTGGCGATGAGCGATTGGTGCGCATCGCGCAGGATGACGTCGGTAACCTGAATCTTTGGCATGGTCTTGAATCTCGGCGTGTGGCGGTTAAAGAGAGCAGCCAGCCGCCAGCTCTTGGTTGCTCTTGATCTTTAAGTCAGTTTTTGTGGAAAGTCTGGAGCTAACTCGGAACAGCGCTGCTCACCGTCAGCGGTGAAAAAGCGCAAGGTACCGGTTTCGCTGCACAGCCAGACTTCGCGGGCGCCAGCGTCGAAGTACAGCGCGCGCTTCACTTCCATCTCGCGCATGCTGTTGCTCCCCGAGAGCACCTCAACGCAGATTTCAGGCGCCAGCGCTTGATCGGCAAGTAGCGCTGACTCCCGATCACGCGAGTACCAGACGACATCCGGAGTCTTGGTTCCTGCTTGGGTGTCGATGGCGAATTCGGGTGCGGTGCGCCCCGTGGGCAACACCCGGCGTAACTGCCACTCGATCTCACCTTGCCAGATGGCATGCCGGCGCTTGTGGGGAGACATCACGATTTGCCCAAATTCATTGGTTTCAATCTTGTACGGCAGATCCTTCAAGGCAGGATCTAAGATGACCTCGGACCAGTGCATGACAGTCCCCTGAGTGTGATGACAGCTCGCTTACAGCCCGGCGTGGGCCGCAATGGCGGCGGCCAGGGCGGCGGCAATGTCCTCGCGCCGGCGTTTGGTCGAGTAGTTGAGCAGTTCCGGGTGGGTCTCCAGAAAGCTGGTATCGAAGCGCCCGGAGCGGAAGTCGGGATGGCGCAGAATTTCCTGATAGAAGGGGATGGTGGTCTTGACGCCATAGAGCCCCATGTCGCGCAGCGCCCGGTGGCCGCGGTTGACCACGTCATCCCAGGTCAGGGCCCAGACGATGACCTTGGCAAGCATGGAGTCGTAGTGCGGGGGCACCTCGTAGCCGGTGTAGATGGCGCCATCGGTGCGCACGCCGGGGCCGCCCGGGGCGTAGTAGCGCGAGATGCGCCCGAAACTGGGCAGGAAGTTGTTCTTGGGGTCTTCGGCATTGACACGAAACTGCATGGCGAAGCCGCGGCGTTGGATTTCGTGCTGGGCGAAGCGCAGCGGCAAGCCGGCGGCCACGCGAATCTGCTCTTCCACCAGATCGACACCGGTGATGGTTTCGGTGATGGTGTGCTCGACCTGGATACGGGTGTTCATCTCCATGAAGTAGAAGCGACCATCGCTGTCCTGGAGAAACTCGACGGTGCCGGCGTTGGTGTAGCCCACGGCGCGCGCGGCGAGCACGGCGAGCCCACCGATATACTGGCGCTCGGCCTCGTCGAGCTGGGGCGAGGGGGCAATCTCGATGAGTTTCTGGTTGCGGCGCTGGATGGAGCAGTCGCGCTCGAACAGATGCACGCAGTGGCCGTGGTGGTCGGCGAGCACCTGCACCTCGATGTGGCGCGGGTTGACCACGCACTTTTCGAGAAACACCTCGGCGCGCCCAAAGGCCTTGGTGGCCTCGGAGATGACACGCTCGAAGTTGTGGCGCAGCGCCGCCTCGTCATCGCAGCGGCGGATGCCGCGCCCGCCGCCGCCCGAGGTGGCCTTGAGCATGACCGGGTAACCGATCTGCTTGGCGCAGGCCAGGGCCTCATCGAGGCTGTCGAGGTTTCCAGCGCTGCCGGGCGTGACCGGCACGCCGGCCTGCTGCATGGCCTGGCGGGCGGCGGTTTTGTCGCCCATGCGCGCGATGACGTTCGCACTCGGGCCAATGAAGGTGAGTCCGCGGCGGGTGCAGGCGCGGGCGAGTTCGGGGTTTTCCGAAAGAAAGCCGTAGCCGGGATGCACAGCATCGCAGCCGGTGGCCAGTGCAAGGTTGACGATGTTATGCACGTTAAGATAACCGGCGAGCGGATCGCTCCCCAGACTGTAGGCCTCATCGGCCTTCTTGATGTGGAGCGAGTGTCGGTCGGCCTCGGAATAGATGGCCGCCGAGCGAATGCCCATCTCGGCGCAGGCGCGGATGACACGCACCGCAATCTCGCCGCGATTGGCGATCAAAATCTTGCGAAGCATCGTGAAGCCTCTGCTGTCTTTTGAAAAACCGCCCCGCAAGCCGAGCCGAGGGGCCATGTTGCTTTGCAGCAATATAGCTAAACAGCACCAGTGTGCAAGCCTTATCGGAGCCCGATGTGCTGGGGCTCCAGAGCGCTCGCCGTTTGAAACCCGCCCGTTATCCGCGCCTCTAGCGCCCCGCCCCGGGCGGTCAGTATGCGACAATCGCGCGGCTCGATGTTCCAATCATGCTCGGAGGATGTTCGACCCGTGGCTCAGTCCGCTTCACCCCTGAATCCGCCACTGCCCGAGGGCGCGGGCGAGCGCCTGCTCTGGGGCGGACTTCCCGGCGCGAGCGCGGCGCTCGCCATGGCGAGCGCCGCAGAGCGCTATCCCGGGCTGGTGCTGGCGATCGTGGAAGACGTGCAGGCGGCGGCGCGACTGCGCGCCGAGCTGCGCTTTTTTCTCGACACCGAGCGCACCCCGCTGCTGGTGTTTCCCGACTGGGAAACCCTGCCCTACGACGTCTTCTCGCCCCTGCCCGAGCTGATCTCGGAGCGGCTACTGACCCTGCATCGACTGCCCGAGCTGGAGCGCGGGCTTCTGGTCGTGCCGGTCAGCACCCTGATGCAGCGCCTCGCGCCGCGCGACTATGTGGACGCCCATTCGCTGGTGCTCGGGGTGGGCGAACGCTTGGCCCTCGATCCCATGCGCGCGCGCCTGGAGCGCGCCGGTTATCGCTGCGTCTCGCAGGTCATCGCCCATGGCGAGTTCGCGGTGCGCGGCGCCCTGCTCGATCTCTTTCCCATGGGCAGCAAGGAGCCGCTGCGTATCGATTTATTCGACGATGAGATTGAGAGCATCCGCACCTTCGACCCCGACAGCCAGCGTTCGCGCGAGCGCATCGAGCGGGTGCGACTGCTGCCCGCGCGCGAGTTTCCGCTCGATGAGGAGGCCATTGCCGGCTTTCGCCGCCGTTACCGCGCCGCCATCGAGGGCGATCCGCAGCGCAGCCTCATCTATCGCGAGGTCTCCGAGGGGCGCGCGCCGGGCGGCATCGAGTCCTGGCTGCCGCTCTTTTTCGAGCAGACCGCGACACTCTTCGACTATCTACCCTCCGAGGTGCTGGTGTTCGAGTCGCGCGCGAGCCGCGCACGCGCCACTGACTTCATGGCCAGCGTCGCGGCGCGTTTCGAGCAACGCCGATACGACCCCGAGCGCCCCCTGCTCGCGCCTCACCAACTTTATCTGACCCCAGAGGAACTGGCTGCCACGCTCAATCGTCAGGCTGGCGTTAATCTGGGCGCGGACAGCATCGAGGAGCGACGCAAGGGCTATCGCGCCACCTTCAACTTCGCGACCCAGGAACTTCCGCCGCTCGGCATTCAGGCGCGCGCGGCCCAGCCGGCCCAGGCGCTGCAAGCCTTTCTCGACCAGCCGGGCCAACGGGTGCTGCTGGTAGCCGAGAGCAGCGGGCGGCGCGAGATGCTGATCGAGCAACTGCGCGGCTTTGGCATCCACACCCGAGCGGTGGCAGGCTGGGAGGATTTTCAAACCGGCGAGCACTCGCCCGCCCTGACCGTGGCCCCGCTCGAACAGGGACTGTGGCTGCCCGAGGCGGGTCTGGCGCTGGTGACCGAGACCCAGCTCTACGGCGAGCGCATTCGCCAGGAGCGCCGCCGCCGCGCACGCGAGCGCGATGCCGACGCCATCGTGCGCAACCTTACCGAGCTGACCGAGGGCGCCCCCGTGGTGCATGAGGAGCACGGCATCGGACGCTATCGCGGACTGCAAACCCTGGAGGTGGGCGGCCAGATCACCGAATTCCTGAGCCTCGAATACGCCAATGGGGACCGACTCTATGTTCCCGTCAGCTCGCTGCATCTGATCTCGCGCTACACCGGCGCGGCGCCCGAGCAGGCCCCGCTGCACCGGCTCGGCGGCGATCAATGGGAGCGCATCAAGCGCAAGGCGGCGCAAAAGGCCCACGATGTGGCCGCTGAGCTGCTCGACATCCATGCCCGGCGCGCCGCGCGCGAAGGCATCGCCTGTGGTGCGCCGGGCGAGGACTATGCCGCCTTCGCCGCCGCCTTTCCCTTTGAAGAAACGCCCGATCAGCAGCGCGCCATCGAGAGCGTGCTCGCCGACATGGCCGCCTCGCGCCCCATGGACCGGGTAGTCTGCGGCGATGTCGGCTTCGGCAAGACCGAGGTGGCCATGCGCGCGGCCTTTGTGGCGGTGAACGGCGGACGTCAGGTGGTGGTGCTGGTGCCTACCACCCTGCTCGCACAGCAGCATTTTGAAAATTTTCGTGATCGCTTCGCCGACTGGCCGGTGCGCATCGAGAGCCTCTCGCGCTTTCGCACCGCGCGCGAACAGCAACAGGTGCTCGCTGGGCTCGCCGATGGCACCCTCGATATCGTGGTCGGCACCCACAAGCTGCTTCAGCCCTCGATCCGCTTCAAGAACCTGGGGCTTGCCATCATCGACGAGGAACACCGCTTCGGGGTGCGCCACAAGGAGGCGCTGAAAAACCTGCGCGCCGAGGTCGATATCCTCACCCTCACCGCCACCCCCATTCCACGCACACTGAACATGGCCATGTCCGGGCTGCGCGATCTGTCCATCATCGCCACCCCACCGGTCGAGCGCCATCCCATCAAGACCTTCGTGAGCCCCTGGAACGATGCCCTGGTGCAGGAAGCGGTGCTGCGTGAGCTCAAGCGCGGCGGTCAGGTGTATTTTCTGCACAACGAGGTCGAGACCATCGAGCAGCAGGCGCGCAAGCTCGAAGCGCTCATCCCCGAGGCGCGCGTGGCCGTGGCCCATGGCCAGATGCGCGAGCGCGAACTCGAGCGCGTCATGCGCGATTTCTATCACCAGCGCTTCAACCTGCTGGTGTGCACCACCATCGTCGAGAGCGGCATCGACGTGCCGAGCGCCAACACCATCCTCATCAACCGCGCCGACCGGCTCGGGCTTGCGCAACTGCATCAGCTGCGTGGCCGCGTCGGGCGCTCGCACCATCGCGCCTATGCCTATCTCATCACCCCGCCCGCCAAGGCCATGACCGAGGATGCCAAAAAGCGTCTGGAGGCGATCGAATCCATGGAGGATCTGGGCGCAGGCTTCACGCTCGCCACCCATGATCTGGAGATTCGCGGCGCGGGCGAACTGCTCGGTGACGAGCAATCGGGTCAGATTGCCGAGGTGGGCTTTTCACTCTACATGGATCTGCTGGAGCGCGCCGTAGAGGCGCTCAAGGCGGGACGCACCCCCGAACTCGATCGCCCGCTCAGCCATGGCGCCGAGATTGATCTGGGCATCCCGGCCCTGCTGCCGCCCGATTATCTGCCCGATGTGCATGCGCGGCTGGTGATGTACAAACGCATCGCGAGCGCCGCCACGCCCGAGGATCTGAAGGAATTGCAGGTGGAGATGATCGACCGCTTCGGGCTGCTGCCCGAGCCGGCCAAACAGCTGATGGCGGTCACCGCGCTCAAACTCCGCGCTCAGCCCTGGGGCATCCGCAAGATCGAGGCCGGCGCGACGAGCGGGCGCATCCTCTTCGAACCCGAGCCGGCACTCGACCCCATGCGTCTCATCGCGCTCATTCAGAACCAGCCCAAGGTGTTCCGGCTCGATGGCGGTGACAGCCTGCGCTTCCAGGCCGAGATGCCCGATGCCCAGGCGCGCCTGAAGGGTGTGGAGCGGGTGCTTGATCAGCTCCTGCCCTGAAAAGCCGGAACGGCGTTAAAAGCCCCTCTCCGCTGGGGAGAGGGAGAAAAAGCCCCGTAGATACCGTCTCTCCCGTCAAACGCCAGGCGCAAGACCCGTGGAAGCGGCTTCCAGCCGCGAGCCGACAGCGAGGCGTTCGCAGA
>JAFGTZ010000228.1 GCA_016938795.1 Chromatiaceae bacterium
CCGCCGTGAATCCATCCCTGGAGGCTTGACGATGGCATCCCTGCCATCGACACCCCCGCGTCCATCCCCCAGCCCTCACCGAAAAATTCATCTGTGATTGGTATATTTGTCATGACGTCTCCTGATGGCGTTTAATCCGGCGCGTTTTTTGCCTTGACTGTCGAACAATCAGAGACCCTTGGACGTAGCGCAAGACGTCAGACGATGTCGAGCCCCGAAAACGCTTTGATTCGCGTCTCTGTGAAGCAGCCAGGACCACGACCATGACCACTTCGCACCCAGCCAGGGCAGGCCTGGAACGCCTCATTCTTGATCACCTCAATACAGCCATCTTGCTGTTTGATGCCGACCTTTGCCTGATCTATCTCAATCCCGCCGCAGAAATCCTCTTCGAAATCAGTGCTCGCCATCTGCTGGGTCAATCGGCCACCACACTTCTGCCATGCCAGGACGCGGCGGTTGAGCAGCGCCTTGCCGAGGCGCTCGAATCGCGCCAACCCTTCACCGAACATGAAATCACCGTGCTTGCCGGCGACGGGCGCACCAAGATCGTGAACTGTACCGTGCTTCCTCTGCACCAAATTGATGCAAGAAGCGGCATCCTGGTGGAACTCTTTCAGGTTGATCGACAGTTGCGCATCTCGCGCGAGGAACATCTGCTGTCCCAGCATCAGGCTACCCAAGCATTGCTGCGCGGACTGGCCCATGAGATCAAGAACCCGCTCGGTGGTCTGCGAGGCGCCGCGCAGTTGCTCGAACAGGAACTGCCCGACCCCAGTCTGCGCGAATATACCCGCATCATCATCGACGAGGCCGACCGTCTTCAGGCGCTCATGAACCGCATGCTCGGCCCGAATCATCTCCCCCGGCTGGAGGCGGTCAATATCCATGATGTGCTCGAACATGTCCGCGGGCTGATCCTGGCCGAGTTTCCGCTCAGCCCCAAGGTCTTGCGCGACTACGATCCCAGCATCCCCGATCTCATGGCCGATGCGGACCGTCTCATCCAGGCCTTTCTGAACCTCGCGCGCAATGCCGCCACCGCCACCGGAGCCGCAGGCGAGATTGAGCTGCGCAGCCGGGTGCTGCGCCAGTTCACCATTGGTAACCAGCGCCACCGTCTGGTGCTCATGGTCCAGGTTCATGACAATGGTCCTGGCATCCCCCTGGAGATTCGCGACAAGATCTTTTTCCCCATGGTCTCTGGACATCCCGGCGGCAGTGGCCTGGGACTGCCGATCGCCCAGGAACTCATCAATCAACACGGCGGACTGATCGAGTGCGACAGCCGACCGGGCGATACGAATTTCTTCGTCTATCTGCCGCTGGAGAGCGACCATGACTAGAGAACCCAGGGTCTGGGTCATTGACGACGACCGCTCCATCCGCTGGGTGCTGGAGCGCGCCCTGCGCAAGGCCCAGATGCAGGTCACCAGCTTCTCGAATGGCGTGGGGGTGCTGGAGTGCCTGGAGCGCGATCAGCCCGATGTGATTCTCAGCGACATCCGCATGCCGGGTATCGACGGACTCGACCTGTTGCGCCAGATCTCGGCGCGTTATCCAGGGCTTCCGGTCATCATCATGACCGCGCACTCCGACCTCGACAGCGCCGTGTCGGCCTTTCACAGCGGGGCCTTCGAATATCTGCCCAAGCCCTTCGACCTTGACGAGGCGCTCGCCCAGGTCAATCGGGCCTGCCGACGCGCCCGTGAGGAAGGCCGCGAGGAGCGCTTGCCACTGAATGGGCCGGATATCATTGGCGAGGCTCCCGCCATGCAGGAGGTCTTTCGCGCCATTGGACGCCTTGCGCGCTCGAACATCACCGTGCTGATCAACGGCGAATCGGGCACCGGCAAGGAACTTGTCGCCCAGGCCCTGCACCGCCACAGCCCCCGTCAGGGGCGCCCCTTCATCGCGCTCAACATGGCGGCCATCCCGCGCGATCTGCTCGAATCCGAACTTTTCGGGCACGAGCGCGGTTCCTTCACCGGCGCCCAGGCGCGGCGCGAGGGGCGTTTCGAGCAGGCCAACGGCGGCACGCTTTTTCTTGATGAGATTGGCGACATGCCCGCCGAGCTCCAGACGCGACTGCTGCGGGTGCTCGCCGATGGCGACTTCTATCGTGTCGGTGGTGTGGCGCCGCTGCGTGTGGATGTGCGCATCATTGCGGCTACCCATCAAAACCTTGAAGCGCTGGTGCGCGAGGGACGCTTTCGCGAGGATCTCTTTCACCGCCTGAATGTCATCCGCATCCAGCTCCCGCCCCTGCGCGAACGGCGCGAGGATATCCCGCTGCTGATGCGCCACTTTCTCGTCCAGGCTGCGCGCGAGCTGAGCTGCGAGCCCAAGGCGCTGACCCCCGAGGCCATCGAGCGACTCAAGCGGCTCGACTGGCCTGGCAATGTGCGCCAACTCGAAAATACCGCGCGCTGGCTCACTGTCATGGCCTCGGGTCATGAGGTGCATCCAGAGGATTTACCCACGGAACTCGGCGCCAGCGCGAGCAGTGCGCCCGAGCCGGGCGAGTCATGGGAGCATGGACTCAAGCGCTGGGCGAGGCATGCGCTTGAGGAGGGGCAGGAGGGCTTGCTCGATCACGCGCTTCCAAGTCTTGAGCGCATCCTCATTCAGGTCGCGCTCGAACACAGTGGCGGGCGGCGCCAGGATGCGGCGCGACTGCTTGGCTGGGGACGCAACACCCTGACCCGCAAAATCAAGGAGCTGCGACTCGATCCCGAACCGGACGCGCGCGAGGCTTGAGAGTCGTGCGTCACACCTCGATATTGAGACATCGACACACGACCATGGGAGTCCGGCAGCGCCGTGGACAGCAGCACCATCGAACTTAACGGATCACAGATCGCCTCGGTGACCCAGAGCGCCGACCAAGTGCGCATTCACTTCTCGCGCGCCACCCTCATCAAGACCATGACGGGGTCGGCTGAACGCACGCGCTGGTGGCAGGCAGGGGATCTCGTTCTCTCGGGCGCAACACTCCAGAGCCCGCTCCCCGAGGGCGCTCGTCTCTGCACGGGCGGCGAGATTGAAGACAACATTTATACCTACCGCAACATGCTCCCCATTCCGCTCGACAGCCAGGGCCATGCCCGTTGTGTGCTCTTGTTCGAGGACGACGCCTCGCTGATTGTCGAGGCGCGCGCTATTCGTCTGGAACTGCACGAAACAGCGCACTATATCGAACACATCCGCCCCTGACGTCCAGGAGGATCAGGCGCATCACGCAAGCACAGGAGGTGGCGGATGCGGATTTATGGCATTGACTTCACCAGTCGTCCGCGCAGCGCAAAGCCCATTACCTGCATCGACTGTCGTCTCGACGGAGAGCGCCTGAGCGTCGGCGCGCTGCGACAATGGTCGAGCTTCACACCCTTCGAGGACTTTCTGCGCCAGCCCGGTCCCTGGATCGCGGGGCTTGACTTCCCCTTCGGGCAGTCGCGCATCTTTCTGAGCGGCATCGGCTGGCCTCTGGACTGGCGCGCCTATGTGCGACATGCGCGCTCACTCGGTCGCAACGGCTTTCGACAAGCGCTTGATGCCTATCGTGCGCCGCGCCCGCCAGGCGATCGCGAACATCGCCGCGCCACGGATCGCGCTGCTGGAGCGATCAGCCCGCAAAAGCTCTACGGCACACCGGTGGCACTGATGTTTTTCGAAGGCGCGCCCCGGCTGTTGCAGGCGGGGGTGAGCATTCCGGGCCTTTGCGACGGCGACCCGGAGCGCCTCTGTATCGAGGCCTATCCGGGCCTGCTTGCGCGTCGGCTGATTGGACGTCGCCCCTATAAGCAGGATAGCCGGGCGCTTCAGACGCCCGCGCATCGCGCCGCCCGCGAGGCATTGCTGGAGGCCATTCTGAACGGCGCAACCGAGGCGGACTATGGCGTCCGCGTCGCGGCAGCGCCCCGGAGTCTGAGCGAGGATCCCACGGGCGATGCGCTCGATGCCCTACTGTGCGCCATACAGGCCGCCTGGGCCTGGACGCAGCGCGCGCACGGCTATGGGCCGCCCAGTGCCCTGGATCCGCTCGAAGGCTGGATCGCAGACCCCCACGCCTGAGCCGGCACCGTCTGGTCTGGTGCTGCTTTCAGTCCACCTTGTCCATCACATAGCCGACACCAGCCCCAACACCCGCGCCGATGGGGCCAGCCACCACGCCGCCCACTGCCGCCCCCGAGACCATGCGCTGCTCGGTGCAGTTCATGTTGGCGCATCCGGAAAGCGTCAGGGTCAGCAGCGCGCCACAGACGAAAAGTAGACTCAGCTTCATCGCGGAATTCTCCTGATCGAGCGTTGTGCAAGGACTGGCCTCCCGGAGGGGCCGACATGCAGTGGCATCGAGATAAGGAACTCGACATAGCAAGCATAAAAAACCCGCACCAAGGCGCGGGTTGCGAACGTCCGGCGTGGGCGGCAACTCAGTTGCGCGAGGAGCCGACGATCTGGTGGGCGATATCCACGACGCGATTGGCCATGTCCATGTAGTCCTGACGATAGTTCGCCAGCAGCCCATCCTTCGAGCCCCAGTAGTCCTTGCCCGACACGCCATGCTCATGCTCGTGCTCGATGAACTGCTTCTGCATGGCAATCATCTTGTCGATCAGTTCCTGCTTTTCTTGTTTCAGAGCCTCGATATCGCTCATGGATGTGTCCCCCGGAGGATGAGAGCCGAATCGGCTGGGCTATTTCAGCATTTGACGAAATCTTAATATATCATGCGCGCTCGAAATCCGGTCAAGCCGCATCCGTCCATGCCCCGCGCCGCTATCCCCTCATAACACAAGGGATTTTCCTGCCATCGGCCTGTTCAATGTTCCACATCATTCTCTATCAACCCGAGATTCCGCCCAACACCGGCAATGTCATCCGTCTCAGCGCCAACGCCGGCGCCGGGCTCCATCTCATCGAACCGCTAGGCTTTCGCCTCGACGACAGCAAGCTGCGCCGCGCCGGGCTGGATTATCACGAGTGGGCGCGGGTCGAGGTGCATGCCTCGCTGCAGCACTGTCTCGAACGGCTGGGCTCACCCCGGCTCTTCGCGCTCAGCACCAAGGGGACGGGTTCATACGCGGCGGTGGAGTATCGGCCAGGAGACGCCCTGCTCTTTGGCCCGGAAACGCGGGGACTGCCGGATGAGGCGCTTGCCGCCGTGCCGCCCGAGCAGCGGCTGCGCATCCCCATGCGGCCCGGCAATCGCAGCCTCAATCTCTCGAACGCGGTGGCGGTGGTGGTCTTCGAGGCCTGGCGTCAGCAGGGGTTTGCCGGAGCTGGCGACTCACCATCGTCCCGACCAGCCTGAAGATGCGCTTGGAGCTGGACGAACAAGATGGTCTCTACACCGCGTCGCTTGTGCAAGCGGCTTTTAGCCGCGAGAAGCGCGCGCTGATGTTGGAAACTTTAGATAAGCGCCTGCCAGCTCGCGCAGTGGCGCGCTTGTCTGCGCGCGCATCGCCGTCGGCTCGCGGCTGGAAGCCGCTTCCACGGACGAATGCCTCAGCCAAACTCAGCCTTGGGCTCGCGCTCAAGCAGGGCGCGCGTGGCCTCCTCGGGCGAAACGCCCGCGTAGAGCACCCGATAGACCTGTTCGCTGATCGGCATCTCGACCCCGAGGCGCGCGGCCAGCTCGTGAAGCGTGCGGGCGGTCACTACGCCCTCGACTTCCTGACCGATGCGCGCGCGGGCACTCTCCAGCAGCTCGCCGCCGGCCAAGGCGAGGCCCATGCGACGGTTGCGCGACTGGTTGTCCGTGCAGGTGAGCACCAGATCGCCCATGCCGGCCAGCCCCGTGAAGGTTTCGAAGCGTCCGCCAAGCGCCTGACCAAGACGGGTCAGCTCAGCCAGCCCGCGGGTGACCAGGGCCGCGCGCGCATTGGCGCCAAAACCCAGTCCATCAGCGATGCCGGTCGCGATGGCCAGCACATTCTTGGCGGCCCCGCACACCTCAACCCCAATGATATCGGTACTGGTGTAGGCGCGAAAACGCCCGCCGTGGAGCAGGGCGGCAATGCGCGCGGCGAAGTCCGCATCCTCCGAGGCGACGCTGAGCGCAGTCGGCAGTCCGCGCGCCACCTCACCGGCGAAGCTGGGTCCGGAGACCAGGGCGAGACTCACGCCCGCGCCCAGCTCAGCGCGCGCCACCTCATGCAGCAGCGCGCCGCTTGTAGGATCCAGCCCCTTGGTCGCCCAGGCGAGGCCGAGTTCTGCCGGAAGCAGTGGCGCGACCACAGCCATGACACTTGCAAAGGCATGACTGGGCACCACCACGAGACAGGCATCGGCATCGCTGAGAGCCGTCTCCAGTGACGCCGTCGGTGCAATGGCTGGGGGCAGGGCAACGCCCGGCAGGAAGTGGCGGTTCTCGCCATCGCGGATCAGGGCATCGACCTGCGCCTGCTCATGACTCCAGAGGCGCACCGCATGGGCATTGCGACACAGCTGGATGGCCAGCGCGGTTCCCCAGGATCCCGCGCCAAGCACCGCGATCCTCTTCCCGCTTGGCGTGCTCAATGGGTGCGCGCCTCGCTCTCGCTGGCTTCAGCCTCGGCCCGCGCCTGCTGCTGACGCTGGGCATAGAGCAGATCGAAATTCACATGCTGCAAGACGAGCTGCGGGAAGCTGCCCTTGACCACCAGATCGGTGACCGCCTCGCGCGCGTAGGGGAAGAGAATGCTCGGGCAATAGGCGCCGAGCATGGGGCCGAGTTCGGCCTCGGGGAAGCCCTGAACGTGGAAGATGCCGGCTTGCTCCAGCTCGACGAGGAAGGCGGTGCGCTCGCCCACCTTGACCGTGACGGTCAGCGCCAGCACCACCTCGAAGTTCGGGCCTTCGAGACGGTTAACGCGGGTGTTGAGGTTCAGCTCATGCTGCGGCTTCCACTCGCCGCGGAAGACCTCGGGCGCATTGGGCGATTCGAAGGAAAGATCCTTCAGATAGATGCGCTGGACGGCGAACTGGCGTTCAGGGTTCTGAGAGACGTCTTCGGCCATGAGACTGTATCCTTCTAAAAATCAGACAGAGTGGGTGTCGTCGAGAGGTCCGGGCGGGAAGGGCCTCAGCGTTTGGATTTGGCGCGACTCAGGGGCAGATTTGCCGCCTGCCAGGCAAGGACGCCGCCACGCAGATTATAAACCTCGTCAAAGCCTTCCTTGCGCAGGATGGCGCAGGCCGCGAGCGACTGCGAGCCCGAACGACAACTGACGATGAGCGGCTTGTCCTTGTAGCGGCTGAGTACGGCGAGCTGGTTGCGAAAGCCGTTCATGGGAATATTCTGGGCGTTGAGGATATGGCCCTTGGCGAAATCGGCCGCGGGTCGCACATCGACCACCGCCGCCTCGCGCCGGTTGATCATCTCGGTGGCCTCCAGCGGCCCGATGCTGCCTTTCTCGCCAAGGATGAGGTTATGGATCAAGAGGGCGAGAATGACGACCAGCGCCAGGAACAGAATCCAGTGGTTGCCCACGAACTCAAGGAGTTGAGCTAGCGACATGGGAATGCGGTCTCTTAAGGGTTTGGCGGGGCCTTGGCTGTGAGGGCGCGCACGCCTGTGCGCCTTGCAAAACGGCTGGCCACCTGTACAAAGCGCCGAAGTATAAGGATCGGGCGCGCGGGCGTCATCCCGCCAAGCGCCTTGCATTCAGTGTCCGTGCTGACAGAATACCTCGCGCATCATGCCGATCAGGCGCAGGGTGCGCCCATCGCTGACGCGATAGTAGACACGGTTGGCATCCTTGCGCGCGGCCAGGATGCCCTTGTCGCGCAGAATGGCCAGATGCTGCGAGATGTTGCTCTGCGAAGTGCCGACCTGTTCGACGATGTCCTGCACGCTGACCTCGCGCGCACCGAGCGTGCAGAGAATCTTTAGGCGCAGCGGATGCGACATGGCCTTGAGCGAACGCGAGGCGCGTTCGATATCCTCGTCATTGGCGAAGAGATCAAGATCGCTCGCGTCACTCGATTCGGCGGCATTGAGAACAGGATAGGGCGAGGATGAAGAGGGCAGGGTGCTCACCATCGGCAGCGGATTAACGGGTTATTTGAGCAAATCATGATATACGCTTTGCCGCTCGGGCGCGATGCGCGAATCAAGCGGGGATTTCCGTGTCTGCTCGGGTGCGCGGCGGCGCTACTCGCCCTCCAGAACGTCGCGGCGATCGAGACGCCCATCGAGAACCACGAGCGCGATCTCGGGCTCATCGAGCAGCGCATCGAGACGCTGGGCTCCGAGCTTGGCATCCAGCACGAAGAACGCCGCGCGCTAGTCGCCGAACTGGAACAGCGCGAGCGCGAGGTGGCCGAGCGCGCCCTGGCCGAGCGCGAACTTGAGCGTCGCCACGCCGAGCAGCGTCGGCTGGGCGAGGCGCTCGCCGAGCGTCAGCGCGCGCGCGAGGCGGAACTCGCGCGCGCGCTTAAACATCTGAGCGAGCTGGTGCGTCAGGCCTATGTGCTGGGCGGGCGCAGCGACCGGCTGCGCGCCCTGCTCGATCAGGACGACCCGGCGCGCATCAGTCGGCTGCTCTCCTATTTTGCCTATCTCAATCGCGAACGCCTCAGCCACATCGAGACCGTGCGCACGGGCGCGGCCCAGCTCGCCCGATTGCGCGAAGAGGCCGAGGCCAGTACCCGCGAGCTGGCCCGGCTGGCCGCCGAGGCCGGCGCCGCACGCGCCGCGCTCGAAGCCGCCCGCAGCGAGCGCGCCCAGGCGCTGGCCGCGCTAGAGGTCGATATCGCCACTCATGCCGAGGACCTGCACAAGCTGGAGACCGATGCCGAGGCCTTACGCCAACTCGTCGAACAGTTGCGCCGACGCGCCGAGATCAGCGTCGAGCTGGACATCCGGCGCGAATCCTTCGCCGCGCGGCGTGGGCGTCTCGCCTGGCCGCTGCTGGAGAGACGCATTCTCGCCGCCTTCGGCAGCCGCAAGGGCGGCGGCGAGTTGCACTGGGACGGGGTGCTGCTGGCCGCGCGCGAAGGCGAGGAGGTGCGCGCGGTGCATGACGGTCGCGTCGTCTATGCCGACTGGTTGCGCGGCTTTGGGCTGCTGCTGGTGCTCGACCACGGCGACGGCTATCTCTCGCTCTACGGGCATAACGAAGCGCTTACCCGCGAGATCGGCGAATGGGTAGGCGCCGGCGAGGTCATCGCGCTCGGCGGTCGCAGCGGCGGGCAAAGTCGCCCCGTGCTCTATTTCGCCATCCGCCGCGACGGCAAACCGCAAGATCCCGTGCTCTGGTGCCAGGGTCGAGGCGGAGCGGCCTAGTCGAGCAGCGCGCACCAACTGACGCAGCGCGCCAAAACATGCGATCCTAATGCGCAAGCGGGCCCGCGCCGCGCGGGTCTTGCGCACCGTCCCACCCAGCGAGATCTCAATCACGCCATGAGCATCCAGCGACCCTCACCAATCCGTCCGCACACTATCCTATTGCTCGCTCTTGCCCTTGCCTGGGGTCAGGCCTGGAGTCAAGGCGCGGGCACCGAGGACGCCGTACCCGAGGCGCCGGAACGCGCGTCCGAGGCGCTCCCGCTCGATGAGCTGCGCGCCTTTGCCGACATTCTCGAACGCATCAAGACCGATTATGTCGAGCCGGTCGATGACGCCGAACTCATCCGCAACGCCATTCGCGGCATGCTCGCCGGACTCGATCCACACTCGGCCTATCTCGACCCCGAGGACTACCGCGAGCTGCGCGTCGGGACCAGCGGCGAATTTGGCGGTCTCGGTATCGAGGTCGGC
>JAFGTZ010000229.1 GCA_016938795.1 Chromatiaceae bacterium
CAGCGGCCAGGTCAGGAGCACCAGCCCCAGATAGAGCCGCCCCAGGGCCGCGCCGCGCCGATCAACAAAGTCACCACCAACGCGATCGAAGGTAGCATCCAGCCAGTCGCGCGCCTCCTCCAGTCCCTCGGCGCCATAGAGCACGCCGATATGCTCCACCCCCTCGGCCAGCACCAGACGCCGACCGTCGCCCGCGCCCGGATCGCCCAGGGTCTCGCCCGCCTCGATGCGCTCCACGCCACTCGCCTTGGCGAGGAGCGCGCGGCCTTGATCATGCAGCATGGCCGGCTCCAGGGCGCCGTAGATGATGAGCAGATTGGCGAGCCCCGCGATCGGGGCCTGCTCGCCAAGATAGGGCGAGACCAGCACGGTGGCCGCCACCGGATGCGCGCCCGAGGCGGCATAGCGCACCAGCACATCGCCTGCCATGGAGTGCCCGAGCAGGGCCAGACGGCCATCGCTGCCGCGCTCGGCAAGCCCGGTTTCGATGGCCGGGACCAGGGCGCTCATGAGGGCCTTCAGGCGGGCCTCTTCATCCTCCAGCGTGGCGACGAAGGGCGCGCGGTTGCGCCCATGGCCCGGAAAGTCGAAGGTCACCACCCGGTAGCCGTTGCGCGCCAGGGTCAGGGCATAGGGCTGCATGAACTGACGTGAGCCCGCAAAGCCATGGGCAATGACCACCAGGGGCGAGGGCTCGGCCCCGCGCGGACTGTAGAGGGTGAGCGGCACCCCTTGCACACGGGTTTCGACCACCTCCAGTCCGCGCGAGGCCGCCAGCAGCGGAATCAGGCCAGAAACACTCAGCGCCAACGCCAGCGCGGCGACGGCCAGACGCCACCAACAGAGACCTCGACAGCGGGACAGCAGGGATGAAGACATGGCGGTTTGCAAAAACTGGTGAAGGATGAAAGTTCAGTGTGCAAAGATCGGAGCGGCACGCAACGGCTTCAAGTGATGAGTCGCACAGCGCGGCCATCCGCTTTCGCGCTAAACTGATTTCGATCCGAGACCCGGGGCATTGCCAAAGCGTCGCGCTGAACCATTCAGGCGCCTTGGGAATCACAGTCATCCATCCACTGGAACAACCGCGAGGTTTATCCTTCACATGCTCGACTCGAAACTGCTCGACATCCTGGTCTGCCCTGTCACCAAGGGACCGCTGATCTTCGATCGCGACCGCGCCGAACTCATCTCGGTTGCTGCGCGCCTTGCCTATCCCATCCGCGACGACATCCCGGTCATGCTCGAAGAAGAGGCGCGCACCCTCTCGACCGAGGAAGTCGAGCGCTACCGCGAAACGCGCGCCTGATCGCCGTGCGCCGCGCTCAGCTCTCTTGCCTGCTGCTCGGCGCCGCCCTGCTCGGGG
This sequence comes from Chromatiaceae bacterium, assembly GCA_016938795.1. GTDB lineage: Bacteria > Pseudomonadota > Gammaproteobacteria > Chromatiales > Chromatiaceae > Marichromatium. Next base: position 1,367 of record JAFGTZ010000229.1, read on the forward strand.
GCTGCGCGAGCCTGCCGTCCGACGACTGCCTCAGCATCGCGGGCGACCCCAGGCAGACGCCGGTGCGGGTGGCCACCACCCGGCTTGGCTTCGACGAAATCACCACCTGGGGCGGCATCCTGCTCAACAGCTTTCCCGATGCACAGGGCTGCACCCTTCAGGCGCTCTCCTTTCCGCTCGACGCCTGCGGGCGCCCCCAGCTCGATCAGCCGCGTCAGGGCTGCTTTCGCATCCGGCTGCGCGCCGATGAGCCCTTCGGCGACTGCGCGACCCTGGCCCATGGCAGCCTGCTGACCGTCACCGGGCGCATCGGCCCCTCCGACCCGCCGCACAAGCTGCCCCAGCTCACTGAGGCGGTGGTGTATGCCTGGCCGGGAAGCTCGTTGAGCAGTCGCCCTCCCCTTGCTCATCCGCAGCTGCGCCCCGGTGTCACCCTTGGCATCGGCAGCAGCGGCGTCCGGGTCGGCGGCGGACTCGGCATCGGTTTCTGAATTCAACCAGCCGCATCAAGCTCGGCACACCTCAGCGCCTGCTCTGCCCGCCACGCCCAGATCGCCCTCTCCGCGCCGGGGCGCTCGCCCTGGCGCGGTGTTGCCCCTCGGGCGCGCGCCCGGTCCCGCGCGGCTGGAAGGCGGGCACCAGATGGCGCTTGCCGTTACCGATGAGATCCTCGCGCCCCATGGCGATGAGCGCCGCGCGCAGCAGCGGCCAGTTCTCGGGATCGTGATAGCGCAGAAAGGCTTTGTGCAGCCGGCGCTGGCGCGTGCCGCGCGGCACCGGCATGGAGGCGCTATCGGCGCGGATGGGGTGCAGCGGATCGAGCCCGGTGTGATACATGGCCGAGGCGGTCGAGAGCGGCGTGGGCAAAAAGGTCTGCACCTGATCGAGACGAAAGTTGTGGCGCTTGAGCCAGAGCGCGAGGCGCAGCATGTCCTCGTCCGTGGTGCCGGGGTGGGCGGCGATGAAATAGGGAATGAGGTACTGCTCCTTGCCCGCCTCGCGCGAATAGCGCTCGAAGAGCTCGGCGAAGCGGTCGAAGGCGTCGATGCCCGGCTTCATCATGGCGGCGAGCGGCCCCGGCTCGGTGTGCTCGGGGGCGATCTTGAGATAGCCACCGACATGATGGGTGACGAGCTCGCGCACATAGGCCGGCGAGCGCACCGCGAGATCGTAGCGCACGCCCGAGGCGATGAGGATGCGCTTCACGCCCGGGGTGGCGCGCGCCTCGCGATAGAGCCCGATGAGCGGATCGTGGCTCGCGTTAAGGTTGGGGCAGATCTGCGGGTAGACGCAGGAGAGACGCCGGCAGGCGGCCTGGATGCGTGGATCGCGGCAGTTCATGCGCCACATGTTGGCCGAGGGGCCGCCGAGATCGGAGATGGAGCCGGTGAAGCCAGGCGTGCGGTCGCGCACCTCCTCCAGCTCGCGCAGGATGGACTCGCGCGAGCGACTCTGGATGATGCGCCCCTCGTGCTCGGTGATGGAGCAGAAGGTGCAGCCGCCAAAGCAGCCGCGCATGATGTTGATCGAACAGCGGATCATCTCCCAGGCGGGCAGACGCGCCTCGCCATAGGCGGAATGCGGGCGGCGCGCGAAGGGCAGCTCGTAGACGCGGTCGAGTTCGCTGGTGCTGAGCGGCATGGGCGGCGGATTGAGCCAGATGTCGCGATCACCGTGCGCCTGCACCAGGGCGCGCGCATTGCCCGGATTGGTCTCCAGATGAAAGACACGCGAGGCATGGGCGTAGAGCACCGGATCATCGCGCACTTGCTCGAAGCTCGGCAGCCGCACCACCGTGCGCTCGCGCGGCAGCCGCTGCGGCTTGGGCGCCTCGGGCAGACGCACCTCGATGGTCTGGGCGCAGCTCGCATGCTCGGCCTGCTCGCCAATGCAGGGCGGCTCGGCCTCGTAGGGATTGGCATGGGGCACAACCCGACCCGGCTGGTCGAGACGGGTGGAATCGAGCTCATACCAGCCCTCAAGCCGTTCGCGGGTGACAAAGGCGCTGCCGCGCAGATCGCGGATGGCCTCGATGGGTTCGCCTCCCGCCAGCCGATGGGCCAGCTCGACCAGGGCGCGATCGGCATTGCCGTAGAGCAGCAGATCGGCCTTGGAGTCGAGCAGGATGGAGCGGCGCACGGTCTCGGACCAGTAATCGTAATGGGCGATGCGGCGCAGACTCGCCTCGATGCCGCCGAGCACAATGGGCACGCCCTTGAAGGCCTCGCGCGCGCGCTGGGCATAGACCGTAGCCGCGCGGTCGGGCCGACGCCCCGGCTGGGCATCGGGCGTGTAGGCATCGTCCGAGCGTGGGCGTCGCTCGGAGGTATAGCGGTTGACCATGGAGTCCATGTTGCCGCCGGTGATGCCGAAGAAGAGATTGGGCTGCCCGAGACGGCGAAAATCCTCCGCGCTGGTCCAATCGGGCTGGGCAATGATGCCAACGCGAAAGCCCTGCGACTCCAGCAGGCGCCCGATAATGGCCATGCCAAAGGAGGGATGATCGACATAGGCATCGCCCGTGACCACGATCACATCGCAACTGTCCCAGCCCAGCAGATCCATCTCTGCGCGGCTCATGGGCAGTTCGGGAGCGACGCCGAACTTGTGCGCCCAGTATTTGCGATAGGAGAAAAGATCGGGGGGGCTCGACATGCTGACAACCTACGGACGGCGGAAAAGACTCAGACTGCATTCTAGTCTCATCGCTGGACCCTGCCCCCGCAATGATTGAGAATGTACGGCTTAGTGTCGCGCGCGCTATTTGTTTGTGCGTGATGCATTGGGTACGCCTGGCGACTTGGTTCTGAGTGGAGAAGAGACAACGTGGATCTCGCAACCTTACTGGGCTTGATCGGCGCTATGGGCACGATCATCGGCGCCATCGCGCTGGGCGGCGATATAACCATTTTCATCAATATTCCGTCCATCGCCATCGTGGTTGTCGGCACCGGTTTTGCGCTCTTGTTTCGCGCCACCATGGGCCAGTTCATCGGCAGCTTCAAGGTGGCCATGGGGGCCTTTTTCGCCAAGAACACACCGCCCCAGGCGCTCATCGAAGAGGCCGTGGAGCTGGCCAATGTGGCGCGACGCGAGGGCATTCTGGCGCTTGAAGGACGCGAGATTTCGCACCCCTTTCTACAGCTCGGCATCAGCATGTGCATCGACGGCCATCCGCCCGAGGTGGTTCAAAAGGTGCTGAGCAAGGACATCAACCTAACCATTCAGCGACAGGAGAGCGGCTACAGCCTGTTCAAGGCGGCGGGCGATGTCGCGCCGGCCATGGGCATGATCGGCACCCTGATCGGCCTGGTGCAGATGCTCTCCAACATGTCCGACCCCAAGGCCATCGGTCCAGCCATGGCCGTGGCGCTGCTGACCACGCTCTATGGCGCTGTCATCGCCAACGCCTTCGCCATTCCCATCGCCGAGAAGCTAAAACTGCGCAGCATCGAGGAAAAGCTCAACAAATCGCTCATCCTCGAATCCATCTCCGGCATTCAGGAAGGCGTCAACCCGCGCGTACTGGAACAGATGCTCATGACCTATTTGCCCGAAAACCAGCGCCAGAGCGGCAAGAGTGGCGAATAAGGCTGACAGCGCGCCTAGGCCGCGCGGGAGACCCTGATGGACGAAGACAACGAATGCCCCGAGTGCGAGGGCGGCCTGCCCGGCTGGCTCGCCACCTTTGCCGATCTGATGTCGCTCCTGCTGGTGTTCTTTGTGCTGCTGCTGTCGTTCTCTGAAATCGACGTGCAGAAGTACAAACAGCTCGCCGGTTCGCTCAAGGCCGCCTTTGGTGTGCAGCGCGATGTCGAGGAGGCCACCGAGATTCCCAAGGGCACCAGTATCATCGCCCAGGAATTCTCTCCCGGCACGCCCCAGCCCACCATTGTCAATCAAGTCCGCCAGCAGACCACTGACACGCCCAAACAGCACCTGCTCATCCCCGATCCAGCCGTGGCCGACGCACGCAAAAAGGCCAAGGAGCTGGAAGAGAAGCTGAAAGACCAGATCAAGGAGGGTCTGCTTGAGGTGAAAACCATCGACGATCAGGTAGTCATCCGCATTCTCGACAAGGGTTCCTTTCCCTCGGCCTCGGCGCGCGTCGGCCCCGGATTTCGCGAAACCCTGATCGAGATTGCCGAGGCGCTGAACAAGCTCGAAGGCCCCATCATTGTCGCCGGGCACACTGACGATATCCCCATCCAGACCCTGGAGTTTCCCTCCAACTGGGTGCTCTCGGCGGCGCGCGCGGCAGCGGTGGCGCACACCATGACCATGGATGACATCATCTCGCCCGAGCGCATTGAGATTCGCGCCCATGCCGACAACCGCCCGATTGACAGCAACGAAACCGCTGATGGGCGCGCCAAGAATCGGCGGGTGGAAATCATCGTGCTTGGCGAGCGCAGCTCGCAGTTCCTGATCGAGATGGATGCGCCCAACGCATCGCCCGGGGGCGCCTCAAGCGACAATTCAACGATCATCGTCCAATAAGGGGGGGCGCATGAGTCAAACCCAGACACCGGATCAGGAGCGCCGGCGCTATTTTCGCATTGATGACGAGGTCGCTCTGACCCTCAAGCCCGTCCCTGCCGAGGAAGAAGCGCGGGCCGTGGAGCGGTTTCAGGATGCCAGCCAGCATTTCGGGCTGCTGAACGATCTGCGCGCCGTGCGCACCGAACATCTGCCCCTGCGCCGCCAGCTCCAGCACCGCCATGGCGCCATGATGTCCTATATCGGCGTGCTCGAGCGCCAGCTCGAACTACTCGCCATGGCGCTCGACGCCCATTGGAATGGCCCCCAACTCCCCAATGCCCTGGTCAACCTGAGCGCTCAGGGGTTGCGCTGCAACAGCGAGCTTGCCTTGACGCCAGGGGATCTGGTGGAAATCTGGCTGATGCTCTTCCCCGAACACAGCCGCATCTATGCGCTGGGACGGGTGGTCTCGGTTGAAGAAACCGGGGAAAACGGCGATGGCATCGCCATCGACTTCGCCCATCTGCGCGAAGCCGATCAGGAGGCCATTGCTCAGCATGTGCATCAACTGCAAATCCAACGCCTGCGCGCCGAAAACGATTACGAGAA
>JAFGTZ010000230.1 GCA_016938795.1 Chromatiaceae bacterium
AAGCTGTTGCGGAGGAAGGCCCGGCGTAACCCAGTTTTGAGGGTTGACGATCTTGTCTTGATGGGTTTCGATCTGCTGCTGCAAGGATCGGATGGAGCGGCGAATCTCGTTATCCGTCTTCTTCGCGTAGTCTTTCAGGAACCCCTCATGGCGTCCGCCGGACTTCGCACTGTCATAGGCCGATGGTTTCACGTCCTTCAGTATAGCCTCTCCCAGCATCCCAATCCGATACCCCGCCGTGCGCTTTCATAAGCAGTTACCCAATCGAGGCGGCTCGATAAAAAAGGGGAGCATCTGAAGGATGCTCCCCTTTAAGGATTCAATGCGCTCTCTGTGAAGGCCAGTCCCTGGCCCATCTGACAGAGAGCGCTGAACCTTGGCTTAGTTGACCTTGGGTTCGAGTTCGCCCTTGGCGTAGCGCGCGGTCATGGCTTCGAGCGAGATGACCTTGATCTTGCTCGCGTTGCCGGCGGTGCCGAAGGCCTCGTAGCGCGCCTTGCAGATGTCCTTCATGGCCTTGGTGGCGGCGATGAAGTATTTGCGCGGGTCGAATTCCTTGGGGTTATCGGCCAGGAACTTACGGATGGCTCCAGTGGAGGACATGCGCAGATCGGTGTCGATGTTGACCTTGCGCACGCCGTGCTTGATGCCCTCGACGATCTCCTCGACCGGCACGCCATAGGTCTCGCCCATGTCGCCGCCGTACTCGTTGATGATCTTCAGCCACTCCTGCGGCACCGAGGAGGAGCCGTGCATGACCAGATGCACGGTGGGGATGCGGGTGTGGATTTCCTTGATGCGCTCGATGGCGAGGATGTCGCCGGTGGGCGGACGGGTGAACTTGTAGGCGCCGTGCGAGGTGCCGATGGCGATGGCGAGTGCATCCACGCCGGTCTTCTTGACGAAGTCGGCCGCTTCGTTGGGGTCGGTGAGGAGCTGGCTGTGATCGAGCGTGCCCTCGGCGCCGATGCCGTCTTCCTCGCCGGCCTGGCCGGTTTCGAGCGAGCCCAGACAGCCCAGCTCGCCCTCGACCGAGACGCCGCAGGCATGCGCCATCTCGACGGTGCGGCGGGTCACCTCGACGTTGTACTCATAACTGGTCGGGGTCTTGCCGTCCTCGCCTAATGATCCGTCCATCATGACCGAGCTGAAGCCGAGCTGGATGGAGCGCTGGCAAACGGCGGGCGAGGTGCCGTGGTCCTGGTGCATGCACACCGGGATGTGCGGCCATTCCTCAATGGCGGCCAGGATGAGGTGGCGCAGGAAGGGCGCGCCGGCGTACTTGCGGGCGCCAGCCGAGGCCTGCACGATGACCGGGGAATCGGTCTCGTCGGCGGCCTCCATGATGGCGCGCATCTGCTCCAGGTTGTTGACGTTGAAGGCGGGCACGCCATAGCCGTATTCGGCGGCGTGATCGAGCATCTGACGCATTGAAATCAGTGCCATGTCTGTACTCCTCGTGTGGTTAGGTTGTCTTGTGAGACGTGATTGAGCGCGCGCGGGCCTAGTCCTGAATGAGCAGGGCGTGCTCGCCGACCCGCATGATTTTCATGATATTGGTCTGGCCTTCAACCCCGCTGCGATCGCCCTTGGAGATGATGACCAGATCGCCATCGCGCACGGTTCCATCCGCGATCAGGCGCTCGATCACATCGCGGTTGACCTCGTGAATATCGGTGCTGGCCACGTCGAACTCGACCGGGTAGACGCCCCGGAAGAGACAGACCTTGCGCCGCGTCCAGGGCGAGCGGCTCATCGCGTAGATGGGAATGCCCGAGCTGATGCGCGACATCCATTTCACGGTCGAGCCGGTCTCGGTGAGCGCCGCGATGGCCTTGACGCCGAGATGGTTAGCCGTGTACATGGCCGCCATGGCGATGGCCTCATCGACGCGCCCGAAGACCGAATCGAGTCGGTGCCCCGAGCGGGTGACGCCCTTCTCGGCCTCCAGACAGATGCGATCGAGCGCCTCAACCACCTTCACCGGGTTCTTGCCGATGGAGCTCTCGGCCGAGAGCATGACCGCATCGGTGCCGTCGAGCACCGCGTTGGCCACATCGAAGACCTCGGCGCGGGTCGGGATGGGGTTCTCGATCATCGACTGCATCATCTGGGTGGCGGTGATGACCACGCTGTTGAGATCGCGCGCACGGCTGATGAGCCGCTTCTGCACCGAAGGCAGCTCGGCGTCGCCAATCTCCACGCCCAGATCGCCGCGCGCCACCATGATGGCGTCGGCGGCGTTGATGATGTCGTCGATCACATCCATGGCCTCGGCGCGCTCGATCTTGGCGACGATGCCGCCATGACCGCCGGCCTGCATGAAGAGCTCGCGGGCGAGACGCACGTCGTCGCCGTTGCGCACGAAGGACACGGCCAGATAGTCGGCGTTGATCTCGGCGGCGAAACGCAGATCGGCCTTGTCCTTGTCGGTGAGCGCCGGGGCCGAGAGCCCGCCGCCCTTCTTGTTGATGCCCTTGTTGTTCGAGAGCTTGCCGCCGCTGATGACGGTGCACTCCAGCCGCTGCCCCTTGACTGCATCAACCCAGAGCTCGATGGCGCCGTCATCGAGCAGCAGGGTGTCGCCAGGGGCGACATCCTCGGCCAGCTCGGGGTAGGTGGTGCCGACGCGCTCGCGATCACCCGCATCGAGCGGACAATCGGCGTCGATGGCGAAGCGCTCCCCGCGCGCGAGTTCAACCGCACCCTCGACAAACTTGCCGATGCGGATCTTCGGCCCCTGCAGATCCATGAGAATGGCCACCTCGCGCCCAGCGGCGGCGGCGCGTGCGCGCACCAGTTCGGCGCGCGCACGGTGACTCTCATGGGTATCGTGCGAGAGATTGAGACGCACCACATTCACCCCGGCGGCGATGAGTTGGTCCATCACCTCCACAGGATCGGTGGCCGGCCCGAGCGTTGCGACAATCTTAGTACGTCTTGGCATTCAATAGCCTCCAGCTATTTGCTTCCAGCCGCCGGCCAGCAGCGGCCAGCCTCCGGCAGCCGTCCTCGCGGACAGGCGGCTGGAGGCCGACAGCCAAGTGCTAGCGGCTGACGACTCACATCAACCCTTGGCTCGGGATTCGAGCATGGCCACGGCGGGCAGGGTCTTGCCTTCGAGATATTCGAGGAAGGCGCCGCCTGCGGTGGAGATGTAGGACACCCGGTCGTAGATGTCGTATTTCTGGATGGCCGCGATGGTGTCGCCGCCGCCGGCCAGACTGAAGCCGGGGGCCTCGGCGATGGCCATGGAGATGGTCTTGGTGCCGGCGCCGAACTGATCGAACTCGAACACGCCCACGGGGCCGTTCCAGACGATGGTACCGGCCTTGGCAATGATGTCGGCGAGCGCCTGGGCCGAGTCGGGGCCGATGTCAAAGATCATGTCATCCTCGGCGACCTCGGCGGCGGCCTTGGTGACAGCCGGCTCGTTCTCGTCGAACTGCTTGCCGCACACCACATCGGTGGCGATGGGAATGCTCGCGCCGCGCGCGGCCATCTTCTCCATCAGCGCCTTGGCGGTGGGGATCAGATCCTGCTCGCACAGCGACTTGCCAACCGGAAAACCGGCGGCGGCGAGGAAGGTGTTGGCGATGCCGCCGCCCACCACGAGCTGATCGACCTTCTCGGAGAGCGATTCGAGCACCGTGAGCTTGGTCGAGACCTTGGAGCCGCCGACGATGGCGACCATGGGACGCGCCGGGTTGGCGAGCGCCTTCTGGAGCGCGTCGAGTTCCTCGGCCAGCAGCAGACCGGCGCAGGCGACCGGGGCAAACTTGCCGGCGCCGTGGGTCGAGGCCTGGGCGCGGTGCGCGGTGCCAAAGGCATCCATGACGAAGACATCGCAGAGGGCGGCGTACTGTTTGGACAGCGCTTCGTTGTCCTTGCCCTCGCCGATGTTGAAGCGCACGTTTTCGAGCAGCACCAGCTCGCCCTCGGCAACCTCGGGGGCCTGGTCGAGATAGTCGCGGATCAGACGGATCTCGCGGCCGAGTTTGGCGCCGAGCGCGGCAGCGACCGGCGCGAGCGAATCGTCCTCCGAGAAAACGCCCTCCTCGGGACGACCCAGATGCGACATGACCATGACCTTGGCACCGGCCTTGAGGCAATGCTCGAAGGTGGGCATGGAGGCGGTGATGCGCGCATCGGAGGTGACCTGACCGTTCTTGACCGGAACGTTCAGATCGGAACGGATGAGCACCCGCTTGCCGGCCAGATCGAGGTCGGTGAGTTTGATGAAGGACATGCGTCGTGTCTCCTCGTGAGTTTGGAACCGTGATGTCAAAGCAATCCGCGAAGCCTTGGGGCTTGGCGCATGACTCTAATCGTCGAGTTGG
>JAFGTZ010000030.1 GCA_016938795.1 Chromatiaceae bacterium
AAAGACGCAGGGCACGCCACGAACGACGCACGATCAAGGACGCACAGCACCCCCACAACGCGACGTTTGTCGCGATGGCTCCCCCCGATAATCGCCATCGTCTCCTCCGCCAGCCTTCATCCGCACCGGGTCCAACCCGGCGCGGATATCGGCTTGCTCGCGCCATCCGCAGGCTGGGGCAAGGCGCGATCCGCTCGCGATCTGCTATAGTGCCCGTCCGCCCCAGCCGGCGACCTGCCTTGGCCTTCTCGCGGAGATGTTCACCCCGATGACGCTGCCCACATCCCTGCTGCAAGCGAGTGAGCTTGGCATTCGGCTCGAAATCGTGAATGGACTGGCGATCTGGGAGGCGCAACCCCTCTACCGGCATCAGAAGGCCATCGACCGCATCGCCCGAAGCCTGCGCGGGCCTGATGGACAGACCCACGGCTGCGGCTGTATCGATGCCCTCGACGTCTACATCCAGTTCGCCTCGGGGCTGAAACGACCCGACCTCTCCATCTTCTGCCAGGAGCCGCCCGAGGATCAGCAGGATCAGGTGCTGACGCTTGTTCCCGAGGCGGTGGTCGAGGTGGTGAGCAAGGGCTTCGAGGCCAGGGATCTGGAGATCGGCCCGCCCTTTTATCTCTCGCAGGGCGTCAAGGATGTGGTGGTCTTCGACCCCGCCACCCTGCTGGTGCTGCATGTCCGCAAGGATGGCGTCTCACGGCAGGTCTCGCCGGTCGAGATCGAGCTTGAATGCGGCTGCCGTCTCACTGTCTGAGTCTCCCCGCCAATGCACGCATCCACCGGCTCTGCCCCTCTTGAAGCGACCTCGACCCTGGCCGCGCTGCGCGACTGGCGTCTGCTCGCCATGCTGGCGCTGGGCTTCTCGGCGGGCATTCCGCTGCTGCTCATCTTCTCCTCGCTCTCGCTGTGGCTGCGCGAGGCCGGCATCGAGCGCGCGGCGGTGACCTTCTTCAGCTGGGCGGCGCTCGGCTATTCCTTCAAGTTCGTCTGGGCGCCGCTGGTCGATCGCCTGCCGCTGCCGATCTTGAGCCGCGCGCTCGGACGCCGGCGCGCCTGGCTCTTCGCGGCGCA
>JAFGTZ010000231.1 GCA_016938795.1 Chromatiaceae bacterium
ACATCAGTTTTTCGGTTTTCCTCACAGGCTCCGGGCTGGGTGATGGCCACGGGGGCCGCCGTGAATCCATCCCTGGAGGCTTGACGACGGCATGCCTGCCGTCGACACCCCCGTGTCCATCCCCAGCCCTCAGCGAAAAATCCATGTGTGATTGGTATAGCATGATGGGGTCTGAGTCTAACGGAATTGAAGGTCTTGCAAAAATCTCGCCCTGATCCACGGCGCTCGTTCAGACAAGAGGGCGTCTTATGAGCATTCTTGATCGCTATCTGGCGCGCGCCGTGATGGGCGCAACCCTGCTGACCCTGCTGGTGCTGCTGCCGCTGATTGGCTTTTATGTGCTGGCCGACGAGCTGGAGTCGCTCAGCGATGTGGGGCAGGGGGCGAGCACGGCCTTCGGGCTCATGGCGCTGCGTCTACCGGGCTATCTCTATCAGGTCTTTCCCATTGCCACTCTGATTGGGGCGCTGGTCGGGCTTGGAACCCTGGCCGGGCGCTCGGAGCTGGTGGCCATGCGAGCCGCTGGGGTCTCGGTTGGGCGGATCGTGCGCGCGGCCCTGCTCGGCGGGGTGCTGCTCGCGCTGTTTGCGCTGGTGCTGGGCGAATTGGTGGCGCCCGTGGCCGAGCAGCGTGCCCTGGAGCTGCGCCGCGCGACGCTCTCGGGTGATGTGGCGCAGCAGACCGCCGATGGTTTTTGGGCCGTTGACGAAGGCGCCTATGTGAATATTCGCGAGATCCGCTCCGGTGTGCTGTTGCGCGACATCTCCATCTACGAACTCGATCCCAAGGCCGGCGCCCTGGTGGCCACCCATGCCAGCGAGGCGCGCTATGTCGAGGGCGGCTGGATGCTGGAGGGAATCGCGCGCAGCACGGCCGGGGCCGAGGGGGTGCGGGTCGAGCGCATCGAGCAGGCGCGCTGGGAGTCGATGATTGATCCCGATCTACTCAAGGTGGTGGTGGCCGATCCGCGCGTGCTGCCGCTCTGGGGGCTGTACAAATATATCCGCTTCATGCGGCTGAACGGACAGGATGCCGGGGCCTATGAGGTGGCCTTCTGGACCAAGGCGCTGCATCCCGCGCTCATGCTCTCCATGATCTTCGTGTCCATTCCCATCCTGCTCGGCTCGGCGCGTGGCGGGGGCATGGGACGGCGCATTCTGATTGGGGTGGTGGCGGGGATTTTTTACTATCTGGTCAGCCGAACCCTGGCCTATCTGGCCCTGTTCTTCGGTCTGAGTCCGCTGCTGGCGGCGAGCGCGCCGCCGCTGATCTTCTGCGCGGGCGCCTGGTGGCTGTTGCGGCGGGTGGGTTAGAGCGTCGTTCTCTTTCCTTTTCTGGGGGAAAGCAAACGCAAAAGCCCCCCTCCCTTGAGGGAGAGGGGGCGGGGTGAGGGTGAAACACCACCGCAATCCAAGGTTCCGTCAGGTCGTCAGACCAGAGGCTTTCAAGAACCTTAGCTGGTCTTGCCCTCGGGCTTTTTGACCATGACCAGACGGCTGCCCGACTTGCGGTCGTGCCAGGCGAGGCGATCGGCATTGAAGAGGCTCATCCAGAGTCCGAAGCCCAGCCCGAGCACGCTGGGAATGGCCCAGCCGAAGCGCTTGATGGCGTCCAGGGTGCCGAGCGGCTCGCCCGCCTCGGTCACCACCCGCAGACGCCAGGCGCGCATGCCCAGGGTCTGGCCGCCGCGGGTCCAGAAATAGACAAAGAAGATGGCCACCACGGCAAGGAGATAGAGGCGCATCAGGGTGAGAGGCAGAAAATGTTCGTAGACTGGCGAGCCGACGATGACCTCGTAGGGGATGACGATGATGGCGTTGGCGACCATGAGCACGCCGAGCAGTAGCACGCTATCGTAGAACATGGCACCGAGACGACGGAGCAGCGAGGGGGTTTTGGCTTGAGAAATATCGATAGTCATTGTGTTGTCGGTTGATGGGTTGGTGAAACGGCCATTGTAATGCGGATTACCATTAAACCACTTCTGTTCCGCTTGTTGCGACGTGTGCCCATGCCTTTGATCGCCATCGGGGTTGGTCTAACCGCCGGGCTGGCGGTCTGGCTGGTGCTCGATCAGATCCAGAGCCGGCAGGTGGGCAAGATCTTTGGCCAGGAGCTGGAGGCGCAGCTAGAGCTGCGCGCGCGCGAAAGTCTGGTGCGCTTCGAGCGCTATTTGGCAAGTTACAGCGCCACCACCCGTCTGCTCGCCAATTCTCAGCGGCTCTCCGAATATCTGGAGCCGCTTTTCTGGTCGCGCGATCAGACGTTCGAGCCGCTCATCTATCGCGAGTTTCGCCCCCACTGGCTGCCTGATTTCTTCGCGCGCGACGCCCTGCTTGGCCCCAGCCATGTGCTGCTCACCGATCCCTGGGGGCAGGTGCGCGAGATCTTTCAGTCCAGCGACGCGAGGCTGCCTGCCGCGCTTGCCACGCAGGTGCCCGAATCGCTCTACAGTGAGCGTACCTCACGCGCCCTGATCGAGCGCGTCGATGGCCGGCTTTATCTGATCGCGAGTGATGCCACAGCCGATGCCGCAGGCTACGCCATGGGTTATCTGCTGGTACTGGTGCCCATCGACGAGGCCTTTCTGGCCGCCTCGCAGCGCGGCGTTGATGTAGGGCGTGCGGCGGTGGCCCTCATTGATGCAAGCGATCAGGAGATTTTGGTGAGCATCAACGCCGAAGCGCTGCCGTCCGGCACGCGGCTCGAACGCTGGCGCTCGACCTATGTCATCACCTCGCAACCCCTGCTGGAGCAGGAGGGAAGCGGTTCGGATGTGCGCTTTGCCACCTTTGTCTCGCAGGCCGTGGTGGAGAAGATGTCGCGCCATGTGCGTCTCTTCGAGCGACGCCAGCGTGGCATTGCCGCGCTGGTGTTCATCCTGGTCTTTACCGCCGTCATCTATCTGGTGTCGGTGCGCTTGAACAAGGTGCTGCGGCGCATGACGCGCTTCTCGACGCGCGCGCTCGGCTTCGCCGAGCCGGGCTTCAACCGGGGCGGCAATCAGTTGGTGCTGTTGGAGGAGTGGATTCAGCACTTCACCCAGCTGGTGCTGGCCGCGCGCGAGGAGATGAGTCGTCGCCATCAGGCCGAGATGCGCCAGAGCGAGGCGCTCAAGGCGGCCATGATGGAGGCCTCGCTCGATGCCGTGGTAACGCTCGACCAGCGCGGGCGTGTGATCGAGTTCAACCCGGCCGCCGAACATCTGCTGGGGTTGAGGCGCGAGGCGGCGCTCGGGCGGGTCTTTACCGAGCAGTGCGTGCCCGAGGCGGCGCGCGGGCGCTTTCGCCACCTGCTCGATCGTTCACAGCATGCGCATCGCGTATCCGAGGGACGCGGCGAGCTGGTGGCGCGTCATAGCTCGGGGGCGGAGGTTCCGGTCGAGCTTTCCATCGTGCCCATCGACCTGGAGAGCGAGCGCGTCCACACCCTCTACATTCACGACATCACCGAGCGCAAGCGCGCCGAGCAGGAGATCAAGGGTCTGGCGCGCTTCGCGAGCGAAAGCCCAAGTCCCATCCTGCGGGTCACGGCGGCGGGCGTGCTGGTCTATGCCAACAGCGCCAGCCGCACCCTGCTGGTCGTCTGGGGGTGCGCGCCCGGTGAGCCCTTGCCTGCGCCCTGGCGCGAGCGGGTAGTGAGCGCCCTGGCCTCGGGCGAGCAGCACGAGGAGGAGCTGGAGGCCGGCGGGCAGCTCTATTCGCTGCTCTTCGCGCCCATTGCCGATCTGGGCTATGTGAATATCTACGCGCGCGACATCACGGCGGTGCGTCGCGCCGAGCAGGAGGCGCGTCAGCATCAGGCCGAGCTGGTGCATGTGTGCCGGCTGAGCACCCTGGGCGAGGTGGCCACCGGCATGGCGCACGAGCTCAATCAGCCGCTTTCGGCCATCGTCAACTATGCCAATGGCTGCATCCGGCGCCTGCAGAGTGGGGCAGGCGAGCCCGAGGCGTTGATCGGCGCGCTCAATCAGGTGTCGCTTCAGGCGCGTCGGGCGAGCGACATTATCCGCCATCTGCGCGCGCTGGTTGGGAAGCAGCCGCCGGTGCGTGCCCAGGTCGATCTCAATCATCTGGCGCGCGAGGTCTGCTCCTTCATCGAGTTCGACACCCATCGGCTTGATCTCCAGATCGCGCTTGACCTTGGTCCCGACGCCATTCCGGTGCTGGTGGATCTGGTGCAACTGGAACAGGTGGTGTTGAATCTGCTGCGCAACGCGCTCGATGCCCTGGAGGAGGTGGCGCCCGAGCGGCGCCGGCTGGTGTTGCGCACCGCCGTGCTGGAGGGCGAGGCGCGTGTGAGCGTGGAGGACAGCGGGCCGGGCATTCCCGCCGAGCGCCTGCCGACGCTCTTCGATGCCTTCGTCACCACTAAGGAGGGCGGCATGGGCATGGGGCTGGCGATCAGCCAGACCATCGTCGAGAATCACGAGGGACGCATCTGGGCTGAGTCCACGCCGGGGTGCGGCTCCATCTTCCACATCGCGCTGCCGCTGGCGGCCTCAGCGCAGACCACCGAAGCACCATCATGAACCACTCCGAGACCACCGTCTTCGTCGTCGATGACGACCAGGCCATGCGCACCTCGCTGCAATGGCTGATCGAATCCACCGGCATGTCGGTCGAGACCTATGCCTCCGCCGATGACTTTCTGGCCCACTATGTACCGGGCCGCGCCGGCTGTCTGCTGCTCGACGTGCGCATGCCGGGCATGAGCGGGCTCGACTTGCAAGGCTATCTGGCGCGCGAGAATTATCGCGTGCCGGTCATCATCATCACCGGACACGGCGATGTGGCCATGGCGGTCAAGGCCATGAAGGCGGGGGCGGCGGATTTCATCGAAAAGCCCTTCGACGACGAGGATCTGCTGCGCAGCATTCGCAATGCCCTGGCGTTCGATGCGCGTCAGCGCGCCTCGCGCGAGGCGTGCGCCGAGGTGGCCGTGCGGCTGGCCGAACTCACCCCGCGCGAGCACGAGGTCATGGCCATGGTGACCGAGGGGCGCGCGAACAAGGAGATTGCCGCCGCCCTGGGGGTGAGCGCCAAGACGGTCGAGGCGCATCGGGCGCGCGTCATGGAGAAGATGCGCGCTGGCTCGCTCGCCGAGCTGGTGCGCATGGCGCTGCTTGCCGAGCGCGAGCTGAGCGCCGACTGAGCGCGCTGGACGTGGGCCGAGTGGCGCAAGGCTGAGGGGGCTGGTCGCGAGGCGCGGGCCGCGCGACCAAGAGGGGTTTATTCGGCGAAGAACTGCTCTTCGAGCTGAACCTCATAGCGTTGCGGGCTGCCCTCGGGCTGCACCGCGATGCTGAACTGGAGGATCTGCTCCTCCTCGATGGGAAATTCGCCGACATAGTGAATGGTCTTGCCGAGATCAATCTCGCGCATGGGAATACGTCGCGCCTCGGTCTCGGGCGGGGCCACGGCGCTTACCTCGATGGTGGCGCGGGTCGAGCGTCCCACGGCGCCAGGTTCGCCGGCCACCACCCCGACATTGAGCAGGCCGCGCACCTTGCTGCGCAGGATGCCGTGCGTTTCGGCCATGGCGGGATCGAGCGCCGTGGTGGGCAGGGCGTTGTAATGGATGCTGTAGCCATCGGGGGTGACGAAGGTCTCGGCGCTGGCGCCGAGGGCGAGTGTCAGGCCGGCGGCCAGGATGGTGGGACGAATCATGCGCGGGATCATGGGCTCCTCCAATCTGCGATGTCTGCGAGCGCTCAGGGGCGCTCGATGGGTAGAGGGAATTGCTGGGGCGAGGCGATACGTAGCCGTTTGTAGCGCGCCTGTTCGCCGCCGATGAGGGTCACGCGCGAGGGCGCCACGCCAAAGGACTTGGCCACGAAGCGGCAGAGTGCCGCATTGCCCTTGCCCTCGACCGGCGGCGCCTGAATGCGCACCCGGTAATAGTCGCCGCCCGGATCGGGGCCGACGAAGGCATCGCGCGGCGCGCGCGGCTGCACGCGCAGCGCGAGTTCCAGATCCTCGCCCTTCCAGCGGTACCAGCTCATGGCCTAGAAGGGGCTGCCGACCAGCCAGTTGAGCGGCGGCACCAGCAGCATCTCGATGAGCACCAGCGCGATGATGACCGCCATGGGCGAGAGGTCGATGCCGCTGATGGGGCGGATAAGGCGCTGCGCCGGGCGCATCAGCGGATCGGTTAGGCGCGCGAGCAGCGACACGGCCGGGTTGTAAGGGTCGGGACTGACCCAGCTGAGAATGGCGCGGATGAGAATGGCGAAGAGAAAGATGTCGAGAAACAGCTTGATGACGCCCGGAATGGCCCAGCCAAAGGCGGCATAGAGCGGGCGATCCATGCCGAGCAGCAGGGTGAGCAGCATGAGTTCGAGCGTCTTCAGCAGCCAGGCGAGCACCAGCGAGGCGATGTCATAGCCGCCATAGCCGGGGATGAACTTGCGCAGCGGACGCAGCGGTGGCGAGGTGACCTTGACCACGAACTGCGAGATGGGATTGTAGAAATCGGCGCGCGTCCATTGCAGCAGGAAGCGGATGGCCACCACGGCGGTGTAAAGGCCAAAGATGGTCTGGATGAGAAAGACCAGTGGATTGAGCAGATAACCGTCGGTCATTGGTCATGGTCTCCGAGACTGCGTGAAAGCTCGATGGCGCGCTCGCGCGCGGCGCGGGTGGCGCGCGCTACCAGGGCGCGCAGATCGGCCTCGTCGAAAACCGCGAGCGCGCGCTCGGTGGTGCCGCCGGGCGAGGTGACGCGCTCGCGCAGACGCGCCGGAGGCTCGCTGCTCTCCATGGCCATCTTGGCCGCGCCGAGCGCGGTCTGAATGGTGAGCAGGCGCGCCGTCTCGGCATCCAGCCCGAGGGCGATGCCGGCCTCCTCCAGCGCCTCCATGAAGAGCAGGAAGTAGGCCGGACCACTGCCCGAGAGCGCGGTCACGGCGTCGATCTGGCCTTCATCCTCGACCCAGCGGGTGAGACCGGCGGCGCGCAGGATGGTTTCGGCGCGGTTGCGCGCCTCGCGCCCTGCCTCGGCGCTGGCGTGCAGCCCGATGGCGCCGCTCTGCACCATGGCCGGGGTGTTCGGCATGGCGCGCACCACAGGCAGGGGCGCGCCGATCCAGTGGCGAATGGCCGCCTCGGTCACACCCGCCATTACCGAGATGATGAGCGGTTCGCGTCCGGCCAGCGCAAGCCCCAGCTCGCGGCACACAGTGGCGGCAAGCTGCGGCTTGACGCAGAGCACCAGGGTGTCGGCCTCGGCGAGCGCCTCGGCGTTGCGTGCGAAGGTACGCACCCCAAAGCGCGCCTGAAGGTTGGCGCGACGCTCGGCGTCGGGGTCGGCCACCTGAATGCTGGCGGCCGCCTGGCC
>JAFGTZ010000232.1 GCA_016938795.1 Chromatiaceae bacterium
GGCTTGTCGAAATAGATATAGCGCACCGCGCGCAGATAGTAGAAGGCGCCGATGATGGAGAAGATAACCGCCACCACCGCAAGCCACACCAGATCAATGCGCACCACGGCCTCAAGCACCAGCAGCTTCGCCATGAAGCCCACGGTGGGCGGCACCCCCGCCATGGAGAAGAGCACCAGCGCCATCATGGCTGCGTACCAGGCATCGCGTTCGTTCAGCCCCTTGAGATCCTCCAGGTTCTCGGCATCGAAGCCCTGACGGCTGAGGATGATGAGAATCCCGAAGGCGCCCGCCGACATGATGGCGTAGACGATGGCATAGAAGGTAGCCGCCGCGTAGCCCTGATCCGTGCCGGCAAGCAGCCCGAGGAAGATGAAACCGACGTGAGCGATGGTCGAATAGGCCAGCATCCGCTTGATGTTGCCCTGGGCGATGGCGACCAGATTGCCCAGCCCCATGGAGAGCACGGCCAGAATCAGCAGCATCTGCTGCCAGTCGGCGTGCAGGCTGGACAAGCCATCCACCAGCAGACGGATGGCGAGCGCCAGGGCGGCAATCTTGGGCGCGCTGCCGAGCAGCAGCACCGCCGGAGTTGGCGCGCCTTCATAAATATCGGGCACCCACATGTGGAAGGGTACGGCGCCGAACTTGAAGCCGATGCCGATTACCAGGAAGACGATGCCGAACACCAGCACCTGATTTTCCAGCCCCTGAGTGGCCACGGCCTCGGCGACGGGGCCAAAGGCGATGGAGCCGGTGGCGCCATAGATCATGGAGATGCCATAGAGCAACATGCCCGAGCCGAGCGCGCCGAGCACGAAGTATTTCATCGCCGCCTCGGCCGCGCGCTTCGAGTCGCGATCGAAGGCCACCAGCGCATAGAGACACAGCGCCTGAAGCTCCAGCCCGAGATAGAGGGTGAGGAAGGAATTGGCGGCCACCATCACGAGCATGCCAAGCACGGCAAAAAGGCCGAGCACATAGAACTCGCCCACCAGCAGACCACGATCGGCCAGCCAGGGGCGCGCATAGACGAACACCAGCAGGCTAACGATGAGAATGGCGCCCTTCAGCAGATCCGCGACACCGTCGCGCACCACATGGCCGTCGAAGACGACCTCGGCCGCCCCGCCGCCAACTGCGGCGGTGAGCAACAGGGCCACCACCAGCCCGAGCAGCGACAGGCTATGCACAAGCGTCCGGCGCTCATCCTTCAGATAGAGATCGAGCAACAGCACCAGAGATGCGGTGAGCAGGATCGCAATCTCGGGGAGGATGGGCACAAGGTTGGCGGCATTGAATGTCATGGGCATTCCAACTCTTCAGTGAATCGGTGACTGGTTTTGAACAGCAAAACGCAGAAGAACGCAAAAACTCGGGTTCCGGTATGGCGTTGTTTGCACAATAATACAGGCTTTCAGAAGCGCTCTTGAGCCGTTTGTGTGGCGATTTTATTCACAGAAAAGGTACGCGATGCGTACCCTACCTGGCTAGGCGACTTCTCGCATGGGGCGAACCTGCGGCTTCGGTAGGGGGCGACCTTCGGCATTGAAATGGTGGATGACGTCCTCAATGACATCACAAAGTTCGCCATAAAGCGCAACGGGATCATCTCCATGGATTCCAGTGATAAGGTCAGGGCATCGACCGATATAGACCTGATCTTCCTCGCTCCAATCCACCCATTTGTGATATTTGTCGAGTTCTTTCACTTGATCACCATTTCAATGGCTTGCGCCACATCTTTTTCCTGATACCGCTTTGCATCATCACCTGATTGTCCGCTCAGTGTGACTGCGCCAGGGTACTTCGGGTGAACGAACTTACGGTGCGATCCTTTTCTACCTCCAGCAATTTGCGTGAATCCTGCGCATTTCAATTTTTCAAGCAGGTCACGAATCTTCTGTGGCACTGGAAATCTCGCCTATCAGTCTATTGAGATTGCAGCGTAGGGGTGGCCGCTTAGCTCAAGTTTCGGCTGTGATGACACATTTGCCGCGGTCGCCCAACATCAAAATCCAATGACTGTTGGGTTGCCAAAAGCGGCAACCCCTACCCCGCTGCATCAGCGGCGCCTCAACGCCCGATCAAGGCCACTGGCTCAGGCCGGGGCAGAACGCACTGGTCGGCCTGGTCGGCAGGCAGCTTGCAGGTGCTGACCTGGGCCACGAGCTGCTCGACGGTGGTGTGCATCACGTTGACCAGCGGCGCGGGCCACAGCCCGACGATCAGCACCACAGCAGCGAGCACGCCCAGATTGAAGGTCTCGCGCCGGTTGAGATCCTGAAGGGCCGCGACCTGTTCATTCTTGACCTCGCCAAAGATCACCCGCTTGACCATCCAAAGCGTGAAGGCGGCGGCCAGAATCAGCGTGGTTGCCGCGAGCAGCGCCCACCAGAAATCGGCGCGGAAGGTGGCCAGGATCACCATGAACTCACCGACGAAGCCCGAGGTGCCGGGTAGGCCCGCGTTGGCCATGGCGAAATAGACGAAAAAGGCGCCAAACCAGGGCATGGTGTTCACCACGCCGCCATAGCTGGCAATCTCGCGCGAATGCACCCGATCATAGAGCACACCCACGCAAAGGAAGAGCGCCCCCGAGATGAAGCCGTGCGAGATCATCTGCACCATGCCGCCCTCGATGCCCATGACCGCGCCCGAGCCGACCGCCGGGTTCTGCACGATGGCGAAGAGGATGAAGAAGCCCAGGGTGACAAAGCCCATGTGCGCAATGGACGAATAGGCGATGAGCTTCTTCATGTCCTGCTGCACCAGCGCCACGAAACCGATGTAGACCACCGCGATGAGCGACAGCGCAATCATCAGCCAGGCTAGGTCAGCGCTTGCGTCGGGCGCGATGGGCAGCGAGAAGCGCAGGAAGCCATAGCCGCCAATCTTGAGCATGATGGCGGCCAGGATGACCGAGCCGCCGGTGGGCGCCTCGACGTGGGCATCCGGCAACCAGGTGTGCACCGGGAACATGGGCACCTTGACCGCGAACGCCAGGAAGAAGGCGATGAAGATCAGCGTCTGCGCCGTCATGCCAAGCTCAAGCGCCTGGAAGTCGAGAATGCTGAAACTGCCCGACTGGAAATACATGTAGATCAGGGCGACCAGCATGAAGACCGAGCCGAAGAAGGTATAGAGGAAGAACTTGATGGTGGCATAGACCCGGTTCGGTCCGCCCCAAACCCCGATGATGATGAACATCGGGATCAGCATCGCCTCCCAGAACACATAGAAGAGCACCGCATCGAGCGCCGAGAAGACGCCGATCATGATGCCTTCCATGACCAAAAAGGCTGCCATGTATTGGGTTGGCTTGTAGGAAATCACCTCCCAACCAGCGACGATGACGAAGATGGTGATGAAGGTGGTGAGCACGATGAGCGGCATGGAGATGCCATCGACGCCCAGGTAATACTCGACGTTGAAGGTTGGAATCCAGGGCGTGCGCTCCACGAACTGCATGGCGGCGCTGCTTGCATCGAAGCCGAGCCAGAGCCCGAGGCTGACCAGGAAGGTCAGCACCGCGAAGCCGAGCGCGAGCCAGCGCGAGAGATTAAGCGATCTGTCGCCACTCGCCAGCACGGCGGCGCCGCCGAGAATCGGCAGCCAGATGAGCAGCGTCAGCAGGGGGAACTGGTTCATGCGTGTGCGTCTCCCTTGCGCGTCACAGGGCCACGAAGAACGTCAGGAGGCCAACCAGCCCGACGATCATGGCAATCGCGTAGTGATAGAGGTAACCGGTCTGAAGATGGCGCGCGATGCCAGCCAGGCGTCCCACGCTTCGGGCCGAGCCATTGACCAGGGCGCCGTCGATCAGGGTGCGATCGCCCCCGATCCAGAGCAGCCGACCGAAGAGCTGACTGCCAAGCCCAAAGACCTTCTGGTTGAAGTCATCGAAGCCGTACTTGTCTTGCAGGATACGGGTCAGCGGACCGCCCATGGCCTGCAAGCGGGCATCGATGCCAAAGTCGCGCCGCGCCATCATCCACCAGACCAGGGCGGCCAGCACCAGCCCGCCCATGGAGAGGAAGAAGGGCGCCATGGTCATGCCATGCAGGATGAAGGCGCCCTGCCCGTGCCAGTGCTCGCGCAGATGGTGCAGGGTGTCATGCTCGTGCGCCACATGGATGGGATTCCAGCCGCTGGAGGCAAACCAGTCGCTCACCAGGAAGGGCTCGATGGCGAACCAGCCGACGAACATGGACGGAATGGCCAGCATGATGAGTGGCAGGGTGACCACCCAGGGCGTCTCATGCAGATGATGACGGCTGTGCTCGTCCATGCGTGGCTGGCCGTGGAAGACCAGGAAATACATGCGGAAGCTGTAGAGCGCGGTAACGAAGACACCGGCGGTCAGGAGCAGGCTTGCATAGCCGCTGCCAAAGAGATGGCTGTGCCCCACCGCCTCGATGATGGCGTCCTTCGAGAAAAAGCCCGAGAGACCGGGGAAGCCGATGAGCGCGAGCGAGCCGATCAGGGCGGTGATCCAGGTAATGGGCATGTACTTGCGAAGCCCGCCCATCTCGCCGATGTCCTGCTTGTGGTGCATGGCGATGATGACCGAGCCGGCGGCCAGGAACAGCAGCGCCTTGAAGAAGGCATGGGTCATGAGATGGAAGATGCCCGCCGCATAGGCCGAGGCGCCAAGCGCCGTGACCATGTAGCCAAGCTGCGAAAGGGTCGAGTAGGCCACCACACGCTTGATGTCGTTCTGCACCAGACCGACAAGCCCCATGAAGAAGGCCGTGGTCGCGCCGATGATGAGGATGAAGCTCAGGGCTGCTTCGGAGAGTTCGTAGAGCGGCGACATGCGCGCCACCATGAAGATACCGGCGGTGACCATGGTCGCGGCGTGGATGAGCGCCGAGATGGGGGTCGGGCCTTCCATGGAATCGGGCAGCCACACATGCAGCGGCACCTGGGCCGATTTGCCCATGGCGCCGATGAAGAGCAGCACGCAGATGAGCGTCATGAGCGAGACGCCACCGAAGAGGGCAAACTCGGTATCGGCCAGATCGGGCGCCATGGCGAATACCTCGGCATAGTCAAGGGTGCCGAAATACATGCCCACCGCCGCAATACCCAGGATAAAGCCGAAATCGCCCACGCGGTTGACCAGAAAGGCCTTGAGGTTGGCGAAGATGGCGCTCTCGCGGGTTGACCAGAAGCCGATCAGCAGATAGGACACCAGACCCACCGCCTCCCAGCCGAAGAACAGCTGCATGAAGTTGTTCGACATCACCAGCATCAGCATGGAGAAGGTGAACAGCGAGATGTAGCTGAAGAAGCGCTGGTAGCTGTTCTTGCCGGTGAGCGCGCCCTCGGGCCAGTTGTGTTCATCGTCGGCCATGTAGCCGATGGTGTAGATGTGCACAAAGAAGGAGACGAAGGTGACCGTCGCCATCATGACGGCAGTCAGCTTGTCAACCAGGAAGCCGACCTCGAACCGTATGCCGTCCGAGACCATCCAGGTATAGACCGCGCCCTCGAATACCGCCTGATCGAACCAGATGAAGCGCGCCAGCACCCAGAGTGAGAGCGCGGCCGAGAGGCCCACGCCGAGAATGGTTACCGAGTGCGCGCCGCGCCGCCCGATGCGCCCGCCGAAAAAGCCGGCGACAATAGCGCCGATGAGGGGCGCGAGCACGATGGTCAGGTAGAGGTTTTCCATCTTGTTTCTTTGCTCTTTCGCTCTGTTAGCCGTGTTCGGGCACCCGCTTGGCGCCCTACCCCTTCAGCGCGTCCAGATCCTGGACATTGATGGTGCGCCGGTTGCGGAACAGCACCACCAGAATCGCCAGGCCAATAGCCGCCTCGGCGGCCGCCACGGTGAGGATGAAGAACACGAACACCTGGCCCGTCATGTCGCCGAGAAAATGCGAGAAGGCGACAAAGTTCATGTTGACCGCAAGCAACATCAGCTCGATGCACATCAGCAGCAGGATGAGGTTCTTGCGGTTGAGAAAGATCCCCGCGACGGCGATGGAGAACAGCAGTCCGCCGAGAATCAGATAGTCGGACAAGGCAATCATTGGCGGTGCTCCTCGCTCAGCAGGCCCTCGGTGGAGACATCGACCAGACGCACGCGGCCCGGCCCCTTCCTGACCCGCGACTGCATGGCCGGATCGGGGCTGCGGTTATCGGTGCGCCGGCGCAGGGTCAGACGGATGGCGGCCACGATGGCCACCAGCAGGATGACCGCCGCGATCTCGACCGGATAGACGTGCTGCGTGTAGAGCATGAGACCGAGCGCCTCGGTGTTGGACACCTCGGCTCCAGCCGCTGCCGGCGCCGGGAAGGCATCCAGGCCAAAGTTTCCCGGACCCACCACCCAGGCGATCTCCAGCGCCATGAGCGCGGCAATGACCGCACCGATGGGCAAATAGCGGATGAAGCCCGCGCGCATGGCATCGAGGTCGATGTCCAGCATCATGACCACGAAAAGGAAGAGCACCATGACTGCGCCGACATAGACCAGAATCAGCACGATGCCAAGGAACTCGGCCTCCAGCAGCAGCCAGAGCGCGGCGCTTGCCACAAAGGCGGCCACCAGCCAGAGCACCGCATGCACCGGGTTGCGCCGGGTGATGACCATCCCCGCCGCCACCAGGCTCAGGGCGGCAAAGAGGTAGAAGAGAATTTTTTCAAAGCCCATGATGGATCACTCGTCTCCTTGGTTTGCCCGCCCGGGCCTCAGCGATAGGGTGCATCGGCCGCACGCGCCGCCGCGATGGCGGCCTCCTGCTCGTCGCCGATGGCCAGGAGCCGCTCCTTGGTCAGGATGTTCTCGCCACGCTGCTCGAAGTGATATTCGTACACCCCGGTCTCGACGATGGAATCGACCGGACAGGACTCCTCGCAAAAGCCGCAGAAGATGCACTTGAAGAGGTCGATCTCGTAGCGCGTGGTGCGCCGCGAGCCGTCCTCGCGCGGCTCGGCCTCGATGGTGATAGCCAGCGCCGGGCACACCGCCTCGCACAGCTTGCAGGCAATGCAACGCTCCTCGCCGTTGGGATAGCGGCGCAGGGCGTGCAGCCCGCGGAAGCGCGGCGAGATGGGCGCCTTCTCCTCGGGGTATTGAACGGTGAATTTTCGCTTGAACAGATAGCCGCCGGTGAGACGCAACCCCTTGAAGAGTTCGACCAGTAGCAGGCTCTGCAGATAGTCACGCGCGGATTTCAGCATCTCGCCTCCAGCATCAGGCCGACCACCAGGGCGGCAGGCGGTAGACCACCGCCAGCGCCACGACCAGGATCCAGACGATCGTGATCGGGAGAAACACCTTCCAGCCCAGACGCATGATCTGGTCGTAGCGATAGCGCGGGAAGGTCGCGCGTAGCCACAGGAAGACAAACATAAAGAAGAAGGTCTTGAGCAACAGCCAGTGGAAGCCGTCGCCAAGCAGCGGCAGATTGCCCACCCAGGCCTGCGGCAGCGGCGACAGCCAGCCGCCCATGAAGAGCAGCGCGGTCAGCGCCGAAACCAGGATCATGTTGGCGTATTCGGCGAGGAAAAAGACCGCGAAGCCCATGCCCGAGTATTCGACATGGAAGCCGGCGACAATCTCGGACTCGCCCTCGGCCACGTCGAAGGGCGCGCGGTTGGTCTCGGCCACGCCAGCGATGAGATAGACGCCAAAGAGCGGCAGCAACGGCAACCAGAACCAAGTGAGGACACTCCCCGACTGCGCCTCGACGATGGCGCTCAGGTTGAGGCTGCCAGCCGCCACCAACACCCCGACCAGGGCGAAGCCCATGGCGATTTCGTAGGCCACCACCTGTGCCGCCGAACGCATGGCGCCGAGCAGCGCATATTTCGAGTTCGAGGCCCAGCCGGCGATGATGATGCCGTAGACGGCAAGCGAGGTCAGGGCCAGCACATAGAGCAGCCCCGCGTCGATATCGGCGAGCACCACCCCGGCATCGAAGGGAAAGACCGCCCAAGCCGCGAGCGCCGGCGCGATGGCGATGAGCGGCGCGAGCAGAAAGAGCGTCTTGTCGGCGCGGGTCGGGATGACGATTTCCTTCATCATCAGCTTGACCGCGTCGGCGATGGGTTGCAGCAGACCGCGCCAGCCGACCCGGTTGGGGCCGGTGCGGACCTGGATATAGCCGATCACCTTGCGCTCGGCATAGGTGTAATAGGCCACCAAGGTCAGCAGCGGCAGCAGGATGGCAGTGATCTTGAGCAGGATCTGGATCACCACCGGCAGACTGTTCCAGAGTTCGATCATGATGGGCTCATCCTCTCAGAGCGGGCGCAACGTCGATGGCGCCCTGGCTGGCGCCGAGCTGCTCGCTGCCGGGCACCGCCGCCGGAATCCAGGCGCAGCCCATGGGAAGGTGGGCATCGAGTTCGACGCGCAGCACCGACTCGCACTCGCCTTGGCGCACCCGTGCCTCGGCCCCCGCCTCCAGCCCCAACGCCTGGGCCTGCTCGGGGTTGAGATAGAGCGCGAAGGCCGAACGCGGCATGGGCATGTGACGCAAGGGCTCGGCGCGACGCACCAGGGCATCGGTCGCGTAGATGGGCACGCCGCCGAGACGCATGAGCCCGGCGCCTTCGGCGCAGCGCTCCAGCCCCTCGGCCTGGCCGCGCGGACGGTTGTCGAGATGCGACTCGGCGCAGTGCGCCGCCAGTTCAGCCGCCACCTCGGAGGCGTTCTGATAGCCGAAGTTGGGCAGATCAACCAGATTGCCGAGCACGCGCAACACCTTCCAGCCCGGGCGCGCCTCGCCGGGCGGAGCCACCGCCCCCTGAAAGCGCTGCCAGAGACCAGCCGCATTGACAAAGGTGCCCGAGGTCTCGGCGAAAAGCCCGATGGGCAGCAGCACATCGGCCGTAGCCTCCAGGAGCGCGCTGCGGTAGGCGCTGGCCGCCACCACGAAATCGGCTCGCTCCAGGGCCGCGCGGGCGCGCGCCGGATCGAACAGATCGTGCTCGGGCTCCAGATTCCAGAGCATCAGGGTCGCCGGCGGCGCGTCGAGCATGGCGGCCAGATTCTGACCTGCGGTCTCGGCTGCACATGCACCAGGCAACACACCCGCACGCGCCCCGGCCAGGGCGGCACCCACGCTGTTGGCCGCCGCCGGCAGATAGCCGAGCCCGATGCCGGCGCCTTCGGCGACGGCCTCGGCCAAGGCCTTGAGCAGGCTGAAATCAGGATGCGACTCGGCCAGCGCGCCCAGCAGCATGAGGGCGTCCGCGCCGGCCTCGCGCAGCTCGCGGGCCATGGCCTCGTGGATTTCGTCGGGAGTGCTCGCGGCGATCAGCGCCGCCGCCGCACCCGAGCCCGCGCAGCCGAGCGCACGCGCCACAGCGGCCAGTGCATCGAGCAGAGCCGCCGGGCTCACGACCAACTGGCGTGCGGGGTGATGCAGTTCGAGACGCAGCGGATTGATGCAGCTCACCGCGCAACCCTCAAGGGCCGCCTTGCGGATGCGATGGGCAAGGAGCGGCTGCTCCTGGCGCAGATCGCTGCCGACCACCAGAATGGCGCGACGGCTCTCCAACTCGGCCACACCCAGCCCCAACCAGGGCGCGAGCGCGTCGGCCTCATCGCGGCGCTGATCAGCCTGGCGCAGCCGGTAGTCGAGATGGTCGCTGCCCAGGCCGCGCGCGATACGCTGAGCCAGATACAGCTCTTCGAGCGTGGCATTGGGCGCGAGCCACCAGCCCTGATCGGCGCCTGCCGCCTTGAGTCGTTCGGCGACCAGCCCCAGGGCCTCCAGCCACTCGACCTCGTGCCAGACGCCGTCGCGCTTCACCAGCGGGCGCTCCAGGCGATCGGGGGCGTACAGGCCGGTGTAGCTGAAACGGTCGCGATCCGCGATCCAGGTTTCGTTCACCGCCTCGTTCTCGCGCGGATGCACGCGCATCACACGACCGCGCAGCACATGGAGCGCGATGTTCGAGCCGAGCCCGTCGTGCGGCGCGATGCTCGGGCGCTCGGTCAGCTCCCAGGCGCGCGCGCTGAAGCGGTAGGGCTTGGAGGTCAGGGCGCCCACCGGGCAAAGATCGATGACATTGCCCGAGAGTTCGTGCGTGACCGTCTGGGCGATGAAGGTGCCGATGCGCATGGTCTCGCCGCGCCCGGTCGCGCCCAGATCGCGCACCCCGGCAATCTCGGCGCCGAAACGCACGCAGCGGGTGCAGTGGATGCAGCGGGTCATGTCGGTCGCGATCAGCGGCCCCAGATCCTCGTCCTCGACCACCCGCTTGCGCTCGCTGAAACGCGACACCGAGGCCCCAAAGTCAAGCGCCACGTCCTGCAGCTCGCACTCGCCGCCCTGATCACAGATGGGGCAGTCGAGCGGATGGTTGATGAGCAGGAACTCCATGGTGCCCTGCTGCGCGTCAATCGCCTTGGGCGAGCGCGTCAGCACCTTCATGCCCTCGCTCACCGGCGTGGCGCAGGCCGGCACCGGCTTGGGAAAGGGACGCCCGCCGGCCTCGGCCTCGACCAGGCACATGCGACAGTTCGCCGCGATGGACAGCTTCTTGTGATAGCAGAAGCGCGGAATCGAAATGCCCTCGCGGTCGGCGACCGCGATGATCATTTCGCCCGGCTGTGCCTCACAGAGGCGGCCGTCGATCTCGATAGTGATCTTGTCCGTCATTCAGGTCTCTCGATCGGCACCAGTGACGCGGACTTGCAAGCCCGCCCAACGGCGCCAGGGAATATCCCGTACGGCGCCCTCGACATTCGCCATAGCGAATACCGCTTGACTCGTGGATTTCTCGATTCGGGGTGCCAGTGCGGCACCTCGCGTCGGATGGATAGATAGTAGGGTACGCACGGCGTACCCTGCCCTGCTCGCATCAAGCCGCCAGGCTGCGCCCATGCTCGATCAGATATTCAAATTCATGCCGGTAGTGCTTGAGGAAACTCTGCACCGGCATGGCCGCCGCGTCGCCCAGGGCGCAGATGGTGCGTCCGCCGATGCGGCCCGCCACGCTGTCGAGCAGATCCAGATCCTCGGGCCGGCCCTTGCCGTCAAGGATGCGCTTGAGCACCCGTTCCAGCCAGCCGGTACCCTCGCGGCAGGGCGTACACTGACCGCAGGACTCGTGCATGTAGAAATACGACAGGTTGTGCAGCACCCGCACCATGCAGGTTCCCTCCGCGATGACGATCACCGCGCCCGAGCCGAGCATGGAGCCCGCCTTGGCGATGGAGTCGTAGTCCATATCGGTCTGCATCATGATGTCGCCCGGCACCACGGGCACCGAGGAGCCGCCTGGAATCACCGCCTTGAGCGCGCGCCCGTCGAGCACGCCACCGGCGAGTTCGAGAAGGTCGCGGAAGGGTGTGCCGAGCGGCACCTCGAAATTGTTGGGGTTGTTGACGTGCCCCGAGACCGAGAAGAGCTTGGGGCCGCCGTTGTTTGGGCGCCCCTGCTCCAGAAACCACTGTCCGCCCTTCTCCAGAATGACCGGAATGGAGGCCAACGATTCGGTGTTGTTGATGGTGGTGGGACGGCCGTAGAGACCGACCTGTGCCGGGAAGGGCGGCTTGTAGCGCGGCTGCCCCTTCTTGCCCTCGATCGACTCCAGCAGCGCGGTCTCCTCGCCACAGACATAGGCGCCCGCGCCGGCATGGGTGTGGAGATCGAAGTCGATCCCCGAACCAAGCAGGTTCTTGCCAAGCAGACCGGCGGCATAGGCCTCTTCGAGCGCCCCCTCGAAGCGCGCGATGGGCTCGTAGAATTCACCACGAATGTAGTTGTAACCCACCGTGGCGCCGATGCAGTAGCCCGCAATGGCCATGCCCTCGATGAGCTGATGGGGGTTATAGCGCAGGATGTCGCGATCCTTGCAGGTACCCGGCTCGCCTTCGTCGGAGTTGCAGACGATGTATTTCTGGCCGGGCGCATTGCGCGGCATGAAGCTCCACTTGAGGCCGGTCGGGAAACCCGCCCCGCCCCGCCCACGCAACCCCGAGCGCTTGACTTCTTCAATCAGATCGTTCGGATCGGGACGCTCGCGCAGGATACGCTCCCACTGCACATAACCGCCGACGCTGCGATAGGCTTCCAGGCTGTGGCGACTGTCTGCATCCAGATGCATGGTGCGGAAGCAGACGCTGTTCTGATTCTCGACCATGGGCTTACTCCAGATTCTCGATCAGCGCATCGAGCGCCTCGGGCGTCAGGTTTTCATGATAGGTCTTGTCGAGCATGACCGCAGGCGCATGACGGCAGGCCCCGAGACACTCCACCTCCTTGAAGGTGAAGCGCCCGTCGGCCGTGGTCTCGCCCGGCTTGACGTCATAGGTCTTCTCGATGTGCTCGATCAGCTCCTCGGAGCCGCGCAACAGGCAGGAAATGCTGTTGCAGACACAGACCTTGTGCCGCCCCTGAGGTTCGAGATCGTACATGCCATAGAAAGTGGCAACCTCGTAGACCGCCACCGCCGGCATCCTGAGATAGGCCGCCACCGCGTCCATCAGCTCGCGGGTCAACCAGCCGCCATTGGCATCCTGCACCAGGGTCAGCGCCGGCATCACCGCCGACTGGCGCCACTCCTCGGGATATTTGGCGATATGACGATCAATCTCGGCGCACAACTCGGGCGAGAGCAGGCTCCAATCCTCGGCGTCGTGCTCGACAGCCAGGGGTGTGTTACGAAAACTCATCAGCGGTCGATCTCCCCGAACACGATATCCAGCGTGCCGATGATGGTGACGACATCGGCGATCATGTGACCGCGCGACATCTCGTCGAGCGCCGCCAAATGCGGAAAGCCTGGCGCGCGCACCTTGAGACGATAGGGCTTGTTGGCCCCGTCGGAGATGAGATAACAGCCAAACTCGCCCTTGGGCGCCTCGACAGCGGCATAGGCCTCGCCGGGCGGCGTGCAGTAGCCTTCGCTGAACAGCTTGAAGTGATGGATCAAGGCTTCCATGTCCTCCTTCATGCGCTCGCGCGAGGGCGGAATGATCTTGGCGTCCTCAACGCGCACCGGACCTGGATTAGCGCGCAGCCAGTCGATGCACTGGCGCATGATTCGGTTCGACTGACGCATCTCCTCGATGCGCACCAGATAGCGATCGTAGCTGTCGCCATTCACGCCCACCGGAATCTCGAACTGAACCTTGTCATAGGCCGCATAGGGCTGCTTCTTGCGCAGATCCCAGGCGATGCCCGAGCCGCGAATCATGGGGCCGGTAAAGCCGAGCTGCATGGCGCGCTCGGGCGAGACCACGCCGATGCCCACGGTGCGCTGCTTCCAGATGCGGTTGTCGGTGAGCAGGGTTTCGTACTCATCGACATGCTTGGGGAAGCGCTCGGTGAAATCCTCTAGAAAATCGAGCAGCGAGCCACCGCGCGCGGCATTGCGCCGGGCAATGTCTTTGGCGCCATGCCACTTGGAACTTTCCTCGCGGTAGCGCGGCATGGTCTCGGGCAGATCGCGGTTGACGCCGCCCGGACGGTAGTAGGTGGCGTGCATCCGCGAGCCCGAGACCGCCTCATAGGCGTCGATCAGATCCTCGCGATCACGAAAGCAATAGAGGAAGATGCTCATGGCGCCGATGTCGAGACCGTGCGCCGCCAACCACATCAGATGGTTGAGGATGCGCGTGATCTCGTCATAGAGCGTGCGGATGTACTGGGCGCGCTCGGGCGCCTCGATGCCGAGCAGCTTCTCGATGGCGCGCACATACCCGTGCTCGTTGCACATCATGGACACGTAATCGAGACGGTCCATGTAGCCGATGCTTTGGTTATAGGGTTTGGATTCGGCCAGCTTTTCGGTTGCGCGATGCAGCAGACCGATGTGCGGATCGGCGCGCTCGATCATCTCGCCATCGAGTTCCAGCACCAGGCGCAGCACGCCGTGTGCCGAGGGATGCTGGGGGCCGAAGTTGAGGGTGTAATTGCGAATTTCAGGCATGTCCGGCCTCCCCGCCCGCGCCGGCGCGGGGCTCCTCGGCAGTGTGACGGATCACCTTGGGCACCAGCACGCGGGGCTCGATGGAGACCGGCTCGTAGACCACGCGGCGCTGCTCGGGGTCGTAGCGCATTTCGACCTGACCGACAAGCGGAAAATCCTTGCGGAAGGGATGCCCCACAAAACCGTAGTCGGTGAGGATGCGACGCAGATCGGGATGCCCCCGAAAGAGGATGCCGTACAGATCGAAGGCCTCGCGCTCGAACCAGTTGGCTGCGACCCAGATCTCGACCGCCGAATCGACAATAGGCTGTTCGCCACCGAGACGCACGCGCAGACGCAGGCGGTGGTTATAGGCGAGCGAGAGCAGATGATAGACAACGCCGAAACGGCGCGGATCATCGACCGCCAAGTCCAGATCGCGATCCACGCCGCGCCCGAAACCTTCGTTCGAGGCGGCCTCGGTGTCCCATTCGGAGTGACCATAGGCAGCATAGTCAACGCCGCAGAGGTCAATGAGCTGCTCGAAGCGCAGAGCGTCGCGGTCGCGCAGACGCCGGCAGACATCCAGCACCCGCTCGGCGGGCACCTCTAGGGTTAGCTCGCCAAGCCGCTGGATCAGCTCGATCTCCTCGTTCGCGAACTCCTCGCGAATGGCAGCGGCGAGACTGTCCAGCCTGGCGGTGTGGGTCAGGGATTCTGTAGCCATGAATCTTCGGTCGCGTGCTCAGCGGGCGATGGTGTTGGTGCGACGGATCTTGTTATGCAGCTGCAAGATACCGTACATCAAGGCCTCGGGCGTAGGCGGGCATCCCGGTACATAGACATCGACCGGAACGATTCGATCACAGCCCCGCACCACCGAATAGGAGTAGTGGTAATAGCCACCGCCATTGGCGCAGGAGCCCATGGAAATGACCCAGCGCGGTTCGGCCATCTGGTCATAGACCCGGCGCAGGGCCGGCGCCATCTTGTTCACCAGGGTTCCCGCCACGATCATCACATCGGACTGGCGGGGACTGGGTCGAAACAACATGCCGAAACGATCCAGATCGTAACGTGCGGCGCCGGCATGCATCATCTCAACGGCGCAGCAGGCCAACCCAAAGGTCATGGGCCACATCGACCCGGTGCGCGCCCAGTTGATG
Organism: Chromatiaceae bacterium; assembly: GCA_016938795.1. GTDB lineage: Bacteria > Pseudomonadota > Gammaproteobacteria > Chromatiales > Chromatiaceae > Marichromatium. The sequence goes on from JAFGTZ010000232.1 coordinate 15,051, forward strand.
AGCTTATCGGCACTCGTGGTCACAAAGCCCTGTTCAAGTACTCCTTCTATTCCCATTCCAGCGCGCCCTTCTTCCACTCGTAGACAAAGCCGACCACGAGGATACCGAGAAAGATCGCCATGACCCAGAAGGCAAAGGCGCCCAAATCATCGAGCACCACCGCCCAGGGAAACAGAAAGGCGATTTCCAGGTCGAACAAGATGAACAGGATGGCCACCAGATAGAAGCGGACATCGAATTTCATGCGCGCGGATTCGAAGGCCTCGAAACCGCACTCATAGGGTGAATCTTTCGCGGGATCAGGTCGACGAGGGCCAAGAAAATAGCCCATCACCAGTGGCCCAACCCCAACCAGGATCCCGACCAGGACGAAGATCAGGATGGGCAGATAGTTGTCGAGCACCTTTCCTCCCCATTCGTAATACGTCACAAATGTGCAACCGGACCGTGAGTCTAGAGCAGCCTTCTACTCAGTGTCAACCCAAAAAACAATTCAAATTATTAGAGTTTTCAAGCGCTTGCAAAATGCATTAGACATAAAAAAACGACATGCCAAATACATGGCATGTCGTTTGCTTTTTGGTGCCGACGGCCAGACTCGAACTGGCACGGCTTGCGCCACTA
>JAFGTZ010000233.1 GCA_016938795.1 Chromatiaceae bacterium
AAGGTCATCGCCCCGATCGACGACACTCCGGCCCAGCGCGCCGGGCTTCAGGCCGGCGATCTGATCGTGCGCATCGACGATCAGCCCGTGAAGGGCCTGACCCTCAACGAGGCGGTGCAGCTCATGCGCGGCGAGCCGGGCACCCGCATCCAGCTCACGCTGATGCGCGAGGGCGAGGATGGCCCCCTCGAACTGACCATCGAGCGCGCCATCATTCAGGTCGCGAGCGTCAAGCGTCGCCTGCTCGAACCCGGCTTCGGCTATGTGCGCATCGCCCACTTCCAGGCGCGCACCCCTGAGGACATGCGCACCGCCATCGAGGCGCTGAAGGCGCGCTCGGATGGCGCGCTCAAAGGGCTGGTGCTCGATCTGCGCAACAATCCCGGCGGCGTGCTTAACAGCGCCGTGGGCGTGAGCGATGCCTTCCTCACCCAGGGGCTTATTGTCTACACCCAAGGGCGCGATCCCGAGAGCCGGCTTGATTTTAGCGCCGGCCCTGATGATGTGCTCGCGGGCGCGCCCCTGGTGGTGCTGGTCAACGCCGGCAGCGCCTCGGCCTCCGAGATCGTCGCCGGCGCGCTCCAGGATCAGCGCCGCGCCGTGGTCATGGGACAGCCCACCTTCGGCAAGGGTTCGGTGCAGACCATTGTCTCGGTCGATGACGCCACCGCGCTCAAGCTCACCACGGCGCGCTACTACACGCCCTCGGGTCGTTCCATCCAGGCCCAGGGCATCGCGCCCGATATCCTGCTCGAATCCGGCACCTTCACCCCGAGCGAGGCGCCTCTGGTCGAGACCATCAAGGAGGCCAATCTCGCGCGTCATCTGCTGGAAGAGACCGAAGAGGCTGCGGGCGAAGAGACCGAAGAGACCGCAGGCGAAGAGGCTGACGCGGATGCCCCAGGCGACATCGCGCGTCCCAGCGCCGCCGAGGATCTGGCGCTGGTCGCGGCACTCAACGTGCTCAAGGGACTTTCCCTGCTTGGCGACGCGCCAGGCGCCGGCCAGGATGGGTCCCAGGCCCAGCCTTAACGAAACCCCAAGGAGGTCAACCATCATGCCCAAGGTTCTGGTTCCATTGGCACAGGGTTGCGAAGAGCTTGAAGCCGTGACCATCATCGACCTGCTGCGTCGCGGCGGCATCGAGGTCATCACCGCCGCGCTCGACCATCAGCCGGTCACCGCCAGTCGCGGCACCGTGCTGCTCGCCGACACCACCCTGGATCAGGTGCTCGATGAGACCTTCGACATGATCGTGCTGCCCGGCGGTTTGCCCGGCGCCGACCATCTGGCCCAGGACGAACGGCTGCGCGCCCTGCTCCAGCGACATGCCGAGAGCGGACACTGGACGGCGGCCATCTGCGCCGCGCCCAAGGTGCTCGCGCGCGCCGGGCTGCTCGATGGGCGCACCGCCACCCACTATCCCGGCGCGCTGGCGCCGAGCGACGCTCCCCAGGCGCGGCTCACCACGGCCCCGGTGGTCGTCGATGAGCGGGTGGTCACCGGGCGCGGCCCGGGCAGCGCCATGGACTTCGCGCTGCAACTCATCGAGCTGCTCCAGGACCGCGACTGCCGCGAGGGCGTCGAGCGCGACCTGATGCGAGACGCCTGAATCCAAGGTTCCGCCATCCGATGCCATGATGTCCGCGCCCTCCATTTCCGCCATCGCCCTCGCCATGGCGGGTTCGCTCATGCTCTCGGCGCTGCTGAGCCGGCTGTTGTGCTCGCGCGGGCTGGCGCGTCTCGGCGCGCTCGACATTCCCAACGCGCGCTCGCTGCATCGGCATCCGGTGCCGCGCACCGGCGGGCTCGCGCTGCTGATCGGC
>JAFGTZ010000234.1 GCA_016938795.1 Chromatiaceae bacterium
ACTCTATCCAGCTGAGCTACGGGCGCTTTAAGGGACGCATTATGCCCGCTTGCTGAGCGGGCGTCAAAAGCCGCGCGCGCTTCTCAGTCCTCGTCGAGCAGGGTTCTGAGCGCGGCCAGATGGCTGGTGCCGCGCGTTTTACGCTGTTCGGGATCGCCGCCGCGCTCGCCCTCCCAGTCCAGCAGCTCGGGCGGCAGTTCGCCCAGAAAGCGGCTGGGTTCGGCGCGCACCCACTCGCCGAAGCGCCGGCGCCGGCGCGCCAGGGTGAAGGTGAGACCCTGCTGGGCGCGGGTGATGCCCACATAGGCCAGGCGGCGCTCTTCCTCGATGGTTTCCTCCTCGATGCTGGTGCGATGGGGCAGCAGCTCCTCCTCCATGCCAACCAGAAAGACATGCGGAAACTCCAGCCCCTTGGCGGCGTGCAGCGTCATGAGATGCACCCGCTCGCCGCCGGCCTCTTCTTCCTGACGCTCCATCACATCGAGCAGACTCAGATGGCTGGCCAGCTCGGCCAGCGTGCCCTTGGGGCGCTCGCCCGTGCGCAGACGCTCCAGCCACTCCAGCAGCTCCTCGACATTGCGCGCGCGGCGCTCGGCCACGGGCGCGCTGGAGGCGTTCTCGCGCAGCCAGTTCTGATAGCCGATGGCGCGCAGCAGGGCGCGCATGGCGTTCAGCGGTTCGCGCTCGGCCTCGCGTGCGTGGCGCGCGATGAGTTCGGCGAAGGCGCTGAGACGCGCGCGTCCAGCCCCGCCCAGGGTGCCGAGCACCCCGCTGTCGCGACAGGCATCGAAAAGCGGGAGTTCGCGACCGCGCGCGGCGTCGGCAAGCTGTTGCAGACTGGTGGGGCCAATCTCGCGGCGCGGCGTGTTGACGATGCGCAGAAAGGCGGCATCGTCGCGCGGGTTGGCAAGGAGGCGCACATAGGCCATGACGTCCTTGATCTCGGTGCGCGCGAAAAAGGAGGTGCCGCCGCTCAGGAAATAGGGGATGTCGTGCTCGCGCAGCGCCTGTTCAAAGGGGCGCGCCTGATGGTTGCCGCGATAGAGGATGGCCATGTCGCCAAAGCCGATCCGCGCGGCAAAGTGCAGATGCAGAATCTCGGAGGCCACCCGCTCGGCCTCATCGCGCTCGTCGCGGCAGCGCAGCACGCGCGGCATCTCGCCGGGGCCGTGCTCGCTCCAGAGGCGTTTCTCGAACAGATGCGGGTTGTGCGCGATGAGCCGGTTGGCCAGATCGAGGATGCGTCCGCTGGAACGATAGTTCTGTTCGAGCATCACCACGCGCAGGGTTGGATAGTCCTCCTTGAGCCGGGCAAGGTTCTCGGGGCGCGCCCCGCGCCAGGCGTAAATCGACTGATCGTCATCGCCCACCACGGTAAAGGCCCCGCGCGCGCCGGTGAGCAGACGCACCAGGGCGTACTGGGCGCTGTTGGTGTCCTGATACTCATCGACCAGCAGATAGCGCACCCGCGCGCGCCACTGCTCGCGCACCTCGGGCTGGGTGTCGAGCAGCCGCACGGGCAGGCCAATGAGGTCGTCGAAATCCACCGCGTTATAGGCGCGCAGACTGCGCTCGTAGTCGGCATAGAGCGCGGCCAGCTCGGCCTCGAAGGCATCCTCGGCGCGGCTGGCGGCCTCGGG
>JAFGTZ010000235.1 GCA_016938795.1 Chromatiaceae bacterium
ATCGCCCATCCGCATCCCTTCATCATCGACAAGGCCACCCTCACCCCCGAGACGCGTGAGACCCTGGAGGTCTTCGAGGTGATGGCGCGGATGCGCGCCGAGATTGGCGATGGGGTTTTTGGTCAGTACGTCATCTCCATGACCCACTGCGCCAGTCATGTCATGGAGGTGATGCTGCTCGCGCGGCTCGCCGGGCTGGCCGGCTGCGACCGTCAGGGCTGGTTCTGCACGCTCCAGGTGTCGCCGCTCTTCGAGACCATCGAGGATCTCAACCACATCGACGGGGTCATGCGCACCCTGTTCGAAAACCCCACCTATCGCGAGCTGCTCAAGGCCTCGGGCAATCAGCAGGAGGTGATGCTCGGCTATTCCGACTCGTGCAAGGATGGCGGCATCCTGGCCTCGAGCTGGAAGCTCTACCGGGCGCAGCGGGCGGTGATTGCCCTGGCCGACGACCACGGTATCTCCTGCCGGCTCTTCCATGGCCGGGGCGGCACTGTGGGACGCGGCGGCGGCCCCACGCACGAGGCCATCCTCGCCCAGCCGCCCGACACCGTGCATGGCCAGATCAAGTTCACCGAGCAGGGCGAGGTGCTCTCCTATCGCTACGCCAACCCGGAAACGGCGCGCTATGAGCTGACCATGGGGGTGAGCGGGCTGATCAAGGCGAGCCGCTGTCTGATCGAGCCGCCTGCGCCGGACCGCGCCGAGTATCTGGCGATCATGGACCAGATCGCGGCCACCGGCGAGGCGGCCTATCGCGAGCTGGTGCAGGGCAGCGAGGGCTTTCTGGATTATTTCTACGAATGCACCCCGCTCGATGGCATCGCCCTGCTCAACATCGGCTCGCGCCCCGCGCACCGCCAGAAGTCCGATCGCTCGCTGCGCTCCATCCGCGCCATCCCCTGGGTGTTCGGCTGGGGGCAGTCGCGCCACACGCTGCCGGCCTGGTTCAGCATCGGGCAGGCGCTCGAGCGCTATCGCGGCGGTGATCCCGAACGTCTTGCCGTGCTGCGGCGCATGTATCGCGACTGGCCCTTCTTTCGCGCCCTGCTCTCCAACACCCAGATGTCGCTCTTCAAGGCCGAGATGGAGATTGCGCGCCAGTATCTGCGCCTCGCCGAGGATCCGGAGCGCGCTGCGCGCATCTTCGAGCGCATCGAGGAGGAATATCATCGCACCCTCAGAGAGGTGCTCGCGGTGGCGGATAGCGACTGCCTGCTCGAAGACGCGCCCGAGCTGCGTCTGTCGCTTGAGCGGCGCAATCAGTATCTCGATCCCCTGAACCATATTCAGGTCGCGCTGCTCGAACGCTATCGCGGCGAGGCCGATGAAGAGACGCGCGAGCAGTGGCTCGATCCGCTGCTGCGTTCGATCAATGCTATTGCGGCAGGAATGCGCAATACGGGGTAGCCAGTAGCAGACGATGCGAGCGACAACACGAGAAACCCGGCGAGGACAGCGGCTCAACCAGGCAGAGCGCCCCCTCGCGCGCCCGCCTTGGGCGGCGCGCCTGCTGGGATCGCTGCTGCTCTGGGCAAGCCTGGGGCTGGTCTCCTGTCAGGCGCTGTTGACATGGTGAGCCCACCCCCGCCGCCGCCCGCCCGCCCGCACCTCGATGGCCTGCTCGCCGAGCTGCGCCTGAGGGCGCAGCGTTTGCTGCCGGCGCCGCCGCCCGACTGGGTGGCGCCCTGGCGTGGGGCGCTGCTCTTCGTGCTGCCGTTGCCGCTGCTGCTGGCGGCGGTGATCGCGCTCGCACGCGGGCGCATCCAGACGCTGGCGGTCGAGGCCGGCGCCCTGGCGCTGGTGATGCTGGCCGGGGTGTTGCTGCGTCGCGCCTGGCG
>JAFGTZ010000236.1 GCA_016938795.1 Chromatiaceae bacterium
GCTGATGGGCGCGGGCCTCATCGACCGTGTGATCTGGGTGGTGCCCCGGGAGACTTTGAAGCAGCAGGCGGAGGAGGCCTTTGCCGACCCGGCCTGGCGCCAGGCCTTCGGGCATGGACTGGCGGTGCGCGCGGCCGAGAACGGAGCGGACCCGAGCCGTGGCCTGGCCGGCTATGTGACGACCTATCAGGCGGTCGCGGCGGCGCCCGACCTGCACCTGGCCGAATGCCAGCGCCACCGCACGCTGCTGGTGATCGACGAGCTCCACCACCTGCCCGCGCTCGATGACCTCGACCCGCGCGCTGGCGAGGAAGCCGCCTGGAGCCGGGCCTTGCTGCCTTTGCTCGAGACGGCCGCCGTCCGCCTGCTGATGTCGGGCACGCTGCAGCGGACGGATGGCCGCGCCATCCTGTGGTTGCCGTATCGCCCGCTCACCCGCCGGCGCGACATCGATTTCGAGGCGCCGGGCTGGGCGGTGGTCGGCTATTCGCGGCGCAAAGCCCTGCTGGAGCAGGCAATCCTGCCCTGCATCTTTGGGGGAATCGACGGCGAAGCCGAGTGGCTGGATGCCGAACGCACCGCCTGTGGCCCCCATCGGCTCAGCGGCCGTCTCGATCTGGCGCGGCCGGCTTTATTCACCGCCTTGCGCACGCAATTCGCCGAACACCTGCTGCGCGAGGCCTTCCTGGCGTGCCGCGCGCACCGCCAGAGGCGCCGCCGGGCGCTGGCTCTGGCGCCCCACGCGTATGCGCTGGGCTTGGGCAAGCTGTTGGTGGTCGCCCCCAATCAAGCCCTGGCGCGGCGCTACTGCGCGCATCTGCGCCGTTGGCTGCCGGCCGCGCAGGCGGTGCGCCAGGTGCGTCTGGCGGTCAGCGACGCCCCGGACGCCCACGAAGCCCTCGCCGCTTTCCGCCTGCAACCGGAGCCCTCGGTTTTGTGCACCGTGGCGATGGCCTATGAAGGGATGGACGCCCCCGGCGTGACCCACATCGCGGCGCTCACCCACATCCGCTCCCGCCCCTGGCTCGAGCAGCTCATCGCCCGGGCGACCCGGATCGATCCGGCGGGCGGCGCCTACGCCGACCAGCAGGCCACGATCTTCCATCCGGACGATGGGCTGTTCCGCGACTTTCGCCGCCAGATCGAGACCGAGCAGGGCACCCAGGCCCGCGAAAAGCAGCGCCGACGGCAGGGCGATCGGCTGTCGGCGCGCGA
>JAFGTZ010000237.1 GCA_016938795.1 Chromatiaceae bacterium
AGGGAGATCCGCGCATCGGTCCGCTGGAGGCGGGCACCCGTGAACGAGTGTAGAAAGCGAGGACACGGGCAGCGATGCGGGGAAGTCGGAGCCATCCATACGAGCGCTGACGCCTGGTAACGCGGGCCGAGCAAAGGGGTGGCGGTTTGAGACAACGCGAGAGCGAAACACGGCCCTACGCCGAGAGGACTCTGACCGTGACAACCAAACTTGAGCGTTTCACACGGATGGCACGCGAAGAGCCGCAGATGCGGTTCAACGCCCTGATGGGGCTGCTCAGCGATCCTAAAAGGCTGCGTGAAAGCTTCGAGCGCCAGGATGGACGTAAGGCGCCCGGAGTCGATGGGGTGAAGAAAGACGACTATGGCGTTGGCCTAGAGGCGCGCCTGGACGCGTTGTCGGCACGGCTGCGCCGACTGGGCTACCGGCCACAGCCGGTGCGGCGCACCTACATCCCGAAAGGTGACGGCCGCTATCGTCCGCTGGGTGTGCCCGCCTTCGAAGACCGGCTGGTGCAGGATCGCCTCAGCGCGATCTTGCAAGCCATCTGGGAGCCGGAGTTTTGTAACTGCTCGTATGGCTTTCGTCCCGGTCGTAGCGCGCACGATGCGCTGCGCCGCGTGGCGGAGGTCATCACCAATGAGCGGACACAATGGGTTGTCGAGGCCGACATCAAAGGCTTCTTCGATCACGTTTCCCATGCCCACTTGCGGCGCTTTCTGGAGCACCGTATTGGCGATCCCATGCTGTTGCGGATCATCCGGCGGTTCCTGAAGGCCGGCATCATGGAAGACGGCGTATTCACAGCCAGCGTGGAGGGAACGCCACAAGGCGGATTGGTCTCGCCCGTGCTCAGCAATCTCTACCTGCACTATGTGCTCGACCTGTGGTTCGAGCAGCGTTTCGCCAGGAGCTGCGTGGGCAAAGCGTTCCTGATCCGCTATGCCGATGACTCTGTGGCCTGCTTTGAGCACGAAGCGGACGCGCGCGCCTTTATGGAGGTGATGCCGACGCGTCTGGCGCAATTCGACCTGGAAGTCGAGCCGAGCAAGACCGCGCTGTTGCGGTTTGGCTCGCACGCGCTTGGCCAGCCGCACGAGCGAGGGAACGAGCCACGAACCTTCAGCTTCCTCGGCTTCACCCACTACGTGGGCCGAAGCCGACGCGGGCGGTTCGTGGTCGGGCGCAAGACCGAGGGCAAGCGCCTGAGCAGGAAGCTCTCGCAGCTCAACGAGCGACTACGCGCGATGCGCAGCCAAGGCGGGGCCGCCATGCTGGACTTCTTCATCCGCCACCTGCGCGGACATATCCAGTACTACGGCGTCAGCGGCAACGGTCGCGCCGTGGCGCGATACATTCATCATGCCACGGACGTGCTCTTCAAATGGCTCAATCGGCGCAGCCAACGCCGCTCCCTGAGTTGGAAGCGCTTTGCAGCGGTCGTCAGCCCGCACTTGCCGAGCGCCCACGCAACGCCGCCTGGGAACTCTTCGCGAGCGAACAGGATCGGATGCGCCAGGGGCTGGAGCACTACCGCGCGCGCCATCGCGATGCC
>JAFGTZ010000238.1 GCA_016938795.1 Chromatiaceae bacterium
GAGTCAAGCGTGGTCTGAATCTCGTCGAGTTCGGTCAGCTCCTCGTTCGACCAGTCCTCCAGCAGGGCGCCGACGGCATCCTCGCGGCGCGTGCTGGAGGCGAAGAAGCGAAAACGCACCGGCTCGCCCACCACCAGTCCTAGCTCCTGCGGCGGCGCGACCGGCTCGGAGCCCTCCTCCAGTCCGAGCGGCACAAGACAGAGTGCATTGATCTCGGGTTCCAGCCCGGGCACGGCGGGCATGGCGCTCTCGACCCCCACATAGTAGGCATGCGAGGTGCCGCCTCGAATGCGCACCCCGCCGTGCTGGCGCACATGGGCATGGAAGGCCGCGCCGCGCGCCACCGCCAGATCCAGATCCCCCGCCTCAAGCAGCCGCGCCGCTGGCGCAGCCTCGGCGGCGAGCCAGGCGTTGAGCACCTCCATGACGCGCTCACGCAGGGCCTCGGCCTTGAAGATGCCCCCATTGAAAAGCACGGCGGTGGGGTGCGGGAAGCTGGCCCCGGGGCGCGTTTCGGCAAAGCCCGGCAGTTCTTCGGTGGCGCCGCCCTGGCGTCCGAGAAAGGCGGCCAGATGGCGGGTGATGGCCGCATCCTGGGCATAGGGCAGCCCCACGCGGGTCAGGGCGCCACGCGCCCGGCTGCTGGGGCGGGCCTGGGCATCGACCGCCGGGAAGAAGCCCTCGATGAGGGTCTCGGTGAGGATGGCGCGGCTAAGCTCGGCGCGGATGCTGCCGCCGATGAGACGCGACCCCCGGCTGGGGATGACCACCGGCAGAGACTCCAGCGCGGCATCGGCGAAGAGAGCCTCCTTGGCCGTCCGGCAACCGTGGGTGAGCGCCTGGAACTGCCACCGATCGAGTGCGACCCCGGTCTCGGCCAGGGTGTGGCGCAGGCGGTGGGCGAGGGCCAGATCCATGTTGTCGCCGCCGAGCAGGATATGTTCGCCCACGGCCACCCGGTTGAGTTCCAGCGCGCCCTCGCGCTCAGTCACGGCAATCAGCGAGAAATCGGTGGTGCCGCCGCCTACGTCCACCACCAGGATGAGATCGCCCAGACGGACCTGCTCGCGCCAGGCGCCCGCGCTGTCATTGACCCAACTGTAAAGCGCCGCCTGTGGCTCTTCGAGCAAGGATAGCCGCTCGATACCCAGGCTTTGTGCAGCCTCGGCGGTCAGCTCGCGCGCGGCCGGATCGAAGGAGGCCGGCACCGTGACCGTGACCGCCTGATGCTCAAGCGGATCATAGGGATGCTGGCTGTTCCAGGCCTCGCGCAGATGGGCGAGATACTGCACCGTGGCCGCAAAGGGCGAGACTTGCTCGATTTCTTCAGGGGCTTCGGCGGGCAGCATGGGCGCCTTGCGGTCGATGTCGGGGTGACAGAGCCAGCTCTTGGCGCTCGCGATCAGACGCAGCGGGGTGCTCACCCCCTGATTGCGCGCCAGCTCGCCGCCGACGCGCGAGGCATCGCTCGGCCAGGGCAGCGCCAGATCGCTCGCCTTGAACTCGTCCGGATGCGGAAGATAGAGAAAGGAGGGCAGCAGGGGCCGCTCCTCCAGCGCGCCGGGGGCGGTTAGCTGGGGAATGCCAAGCAGCCCCTGAACAACCCGCTCGCCCTCGCTCTGGCTGGAGTCCACCCAGGACAGGGCGCAATGTGTCGTACCGAGATCGATGCCGATGGCATAGCGAGGCGTGCTCACAGCTCCACCTCCGCTGCGGCCAGGATGCGCGGATCATGCCCCGGTGTGGCCTGAGGCAGGCGTGTGGCGCTCACCCGCCAGCCGCGATGCACCAGGGTGCCGCTAAAGGGCGGCTCGCCGATCACCCGACCACTGGGGCGCAGGCTCGCGGCATCGAAACCGGGCTCCAGGGTGAAGGCGCTGCCCTCGGGTTCGTCACGCACCGGCTGGATGTCGAGATGGTCGCGCAGCACCTGCTGACAGCCCTGATGCACCAGCCGCGCAGCGGCGCCAATCTCGGCATCCGAGTAGCCGTGAATATCCTGCTGAAGAAAGTCGATAAGCCGCCCCTCGCGCTGCAGGAGCCCAAGCAGCAAAAGCGCGCTCTCGCTCGCATCGCCTCCAGGGCGCTGGGCGGGTGTGGCGCTCGCTGCCCGCTCGGGCATCGGGGGCGATGCTGCACCGGGCGCCTGAGCGGGCGCCTGAGCGGGCGGGGGTGGGAGGTCTGCGTCTTGGTCGAGCGTTGCAAGCCTGTGCGCGAAGGCCGCATCGCTCAGGGCGCGGCGAAAGCTGGCAAAGGCGATCCGAACCCTGCGCGGCAGGGAGGGGAGGGAGGCGGTCATGGCTGAGGTCTCCGCAAGCTGCGATGATCGATTGAAAGGGGGCTGTGGCGGCAAGCTGCCGCTCATGGAGGCGCATTGTACGGATCGCAGATGAAGGATGGCATCATGAGACGTCAGTACGCGATAACCTGATGGGGAGGGCGGTATGGGTGAGCAGGAACAGGTGCGCTCCGGGGCAATCGGCCCCGAGGAGCGCCATGCCATGATTGCCGTAGCGGCCTACTATCTGGCCGAGGCGCGCGGCTTTGCGCCGGGCTGCGAGGAGGAGGACTGGCTGCGCGCCGAGCGCGCCATCGAGGAACTCCTGGCCGGTGCGGGCGATGCGCCCAGTGGCAAGGCGCTCGATGCCGTCGCCATCCGTCACGCGCTGCGTCTGGGTGCGGCGCGTGACGGCTGATGGAAAAAAAAGCGCGACGACTGTCGCGCTCAGGAAATACCACCAAAGGAGGATGGAGGAGTGCACCAAAGCCGGAAGCTTTAGTACATCATCAGTTTCTGATGCACTGATCGACTTGTCAAGGCAGGTTCC
>JAFGTZ010000031.1 GCA_016938795.1 Chromatiaceae bacterium
GAACAGCCGATGCCATTGGCGCCGGCTGTCGTTGTGATCCGATGGCGAGGCGGAAGCGGTGCTCATGGGGCGAGTCTAGCCGATCGGGTCAGGTGGCGGAACGCTGAAGCCGTTGCGAGTCTTGCACGGTCTTTTATCTCCCCAGCGGGGTGAGGGGGGAAGCCTGACCACAGCGCCGAACGCTTGAAGCAATCCTGCTTCAATCAAAGGTCGGTCTGGGTGGATTGCTGCAAGCTTTCACCCTCACCCCAACCCCTCTCCCTCAAGGGAGAGGGGCTTTTCATCCTTGATCGGCGAGCGCCTGACGGTCGAGCAGGCGAATCTCGAAGTCTTTCCACTGCGCCAGGGTTTCGTGAATGATGCAGTGCTCGGCCACGCGGCGGATGGCAGCGTCGCGGTCGTGACAGTCGGCGTGCGGCAGTTCAATGTCGATGCGAAAGCCGGTGAGCGAGACCGGTTTCTCGGCCTTCTCGAAGTAGGTTTGGACCTTAAGATCCGTGGCGTCGATGCCTTTCTGCTGACAATAGTTGGCAACAAAGGCGGCAACGCAGGATCCGAGCGAGACCACGAAGAAATCGGGCGGGGTTGGGGCGCGTCCCTTGCCGCCCATGGCAGGGGTGACGTCGCTTTGGATGCGCTGCTCGCCGACCTCGGTCTCGAACAGCATGTCGCCCTTGTAGTGTGTGATGGCAACGGCCATGATGCTAGCTCCTTTGGTGGTTAAAGTGACTGACCCTTTCGAAGCGGGGGCTTGGTCACACAACAATTCTAGATCATGGCCACCGTTTTGTACCTGGCCCCAAGGAATTTTCTTATACTCAGGACTCGATCATCTGATCGAGGCTATGGCCGGGGCGAACCATGGGGACAACGTTCTCGGCCTTGTCGATCCAGACATCGACCAGCACCGGGCCGGGCTCGGCGAGCGCGGCGGCGAGATCGGCGCGCAGGGTGGCGGGGTCGCGCAGCCGTACTGTCTTCAGGCGCGGATAGACGTATTTGAGTCCGGTCAGGTTGGGGATCTGGCGCCGGCAGCCCTGATCGAGTTCGGTGCAATCGGGATCGCAGTCCACGGTGCGCGCTAGACAGGTCTCGTAGTGATGGCCGCCGTCCATCATGTCCTCCCACTGGCGCACCATGCCGAGAAAGCTGTTGTTGAGTACGAACATCTTGAGCGGCACGCGGTGCGCGACGATGGTGCCAAGTTCCTGGATGTTCATCTGGAAGCTTCCGTCCCCATCGATCAGCACCACGGGGTGTGCGGGATCGGCAAACCAGGCCCCAATGGCTGCCGGCAGCCCAAAGCCCATGGTGCCAAGCCCGCCCGAGCTGACCCACTGGCGCGGACGCTGGAAGCGGTAATACTGCGTGGCCCACATCTGGTGTTGGCCCACGCCGGTGACCAGGGTGGCCTGTCCCTCGGTGAGCTCGGAGAGCAGCTCAATGACCGCCTGCGGCTTGATGTAGTCGCCCGTGCCGTAGGGCTTGGGCATCTGCGGGCGCCAACCCCCGATCTGCTCCATCCAGGCGGCATGACTGGCGCTGCGCCCGCTCGCTAGGCTGTGTTTGAAAAAGGCATCCAGCGTGGCCACCAGATGCAGATCGGTCGAGACGGTCTTGTCGATTTCCGAGGGATCGATGTCCACATGGGCGATGCGCTTGCCCGAGGCGAAATCCTTGACCGCCACCCGATCATCGAAGCGCCCGCCCAGGGTGAGGATGAAATCGGCATCGCGCAGCGCATAGTTCGCGGGGATGCTGCCGTGCATGCCGGGCATTCCCAGATTGAGCCGATGCTCGAAGGGAATGGCGCTGAGCGCATTGAAGGTGGTGGTGATGGGCGTGTCGAAACGCTCGGCGAAGCGCACCAGCGCCGCAGCGGCATCGGCGTGAATGACGCCGCCGCCAGCCTTGATGACCGGGCGCTCGGCGGCGATGAGCGCCTCGACAATGGCATCGGCCCGGGCTGTTTCGAAGGGGGCAGGTTCACGGTGGCGCAGGCGCGAGGGATGCGACTCGCCAAGCGGCGCGAGCTGCACATCCTTGCACAGATCCACCACCACGGGACCAGGGCGGCCCTGGCTGGCCAGACTGTAAGCCTCGCGCAGCGTCCACTCCAGATCACGCACATCCTTCACCAGATAATTGTGCTTGCAGATGGGGCGCGTGACCCCGACGGTATCCACCTCCTGAAAGGCGTCGGTGCCGATGGCGCCGCTTGGCACCTGCCCGGTAATGAAAAGCAGGGGTAGCGAATCCTTGTAGGCGTCGGCAATGGGCGTAACGAGATTGGTCGCGCCCGGCCCCGAGGTGGCCAGCACTACGCCGACGCGCCCGCTCACCCGCGCATAGCCCTCGGCGGCGTGGCCCGCGCCGCCTTCCTGACGGCAGAGAATGAAGCGCGGCGAGGGATCACCCCGACGCATCCGCTTGTTGAGTTCGACGTGCAGCGGAATGACCGCCCCTCCGGTGTGTCCGAAGATGAGTTCGACTCCGAGGTCAACGAGGACATCGAAAAAGAGTGCAGCACCGGTGTGGGTTGAATCAGTCATTGCGGCTTGTCAATCAGGAGGTTGAGCGGAAGTGAAACGCCATATAATAGCGGCTTCATGCCGAAACGGCAGGTTTCAACCTCGGGTTCCCTTTCCGCTCGGAAACCGGCGACCCCGATCGCTTTCTTGGAGAGCCGCTCATGCGCCTTTTATCCAGCCTTCTGCAGATGCCGCGTGATATCGACTGGGGCCGTCTAACCTTCTGGAGTGTGCTGGTGCTCACGGTCTCGGGATGGGGCTCCATCTATCTCATCGACCATCTCATTCCATTCGCCGAGCCCGAGCCAACCGCCGCCGAGCTGGCCGAACGTCTCGCGCCGGTTGCTCGGGTGCGTCTGGCCGAGCCTGGACCTGACAAGGCCGCGCTCCAAACTGAGCCCGAGTCGGTGCCTGATGCTGAACCCAAGGCAGACCCTGCCGAGTCGTCTCAATCGGCATCGCCCCCGGAGCCTGTGCCCTCAGCGCTGCTTCTGCCAACACCAGAACCAGCGCCAGAATCAGCGCCAGAATCAGCGCCAGAACCAATACCAGAACCAGCGCCCGAGCCTGCCGCCGAGCCGGCGGCCAGCCTTGCGCCGCCTCAGCTTGGACTCACGCCGGCCCCGGGTCGTGGCTGGCCAGGGGCCTATCCGCCGCCCTATCCCAGTGCTCAGCCGCCTGGCGCGGCCTATCCCTACGCCTATCCCTATCCGCCCTATCCACAGCCGCCCGCCTGGGGGCAGGGGCGCTGAAGCCATCAGGAGCCTGGGGCCATGACAGCCTATGACGACGACATCCTTGCCTGGTCTCGCGAACAGGCCGAGCTGCTGCGCGCAGGCGCCTTTCACCGACTGGATATCGCGCATCTGATCGAGGAGATCGAGGACGTGGGGAAGAGCGAACAGCGCGAGCTGGCAAGCCGACTGGCCGTGCTGCTGGCGCACTTGCTGAAATGGCAGTATCAGCCCGAGCGGCGCAGCCGAAGCTGGCAGAGCACCATCCGCCCCCAGCGTCACGCCATCGCCCTGCGACTGCGACGTACCCCCAGCCTCAAGGCCACCTTGC
>JAFGTZ010000239.1 GCA_016938795.1 Chromatiaceae bacterium
GCAAGATTCTTCGTCCAGCCGTCGGCCAGATCGCGGATGCCGTGGGGATACATGCGAAAGCGGATGCTGCCCTCGCCGATGAAGTTGGTCAGGCGCAGCCCCTGCTCGCGCATGCGCAGCCCGAGCGCCACGTCGTCGATGATCTCGGCGCGCACCAGACAATGCCCGCCGGCACGGAAATAATCCTCACGCGAACAGAGAATGCAGGGGCCGAAGCTGCCGTTGGCCCGTAGGCGATCGCCCGCCAGCGTGAAGGAGCGAATGCTGCCCATCATGATGAGAAAGAAAAAGGCCGAGAGCCGCTCATAGGCACGCTCCATGCTGTGATAGGGCTGCACCGAAAGCAGACCGCCGTGGCGCGCGTGGGCGGACAGGATGCGCTGCAGGCCGCCGGGTTCCAGCTCGACATCGGCATCGAGAAACACCAACACCTCGCCACGCGCCGCGCGCGCGCCCAGCCAGCAGGCGTGCGGCTTGCCCAGCCACCCCTCGGCCAGCTCCTCCACCCGCAGCGTGATGGCGCCGGCGGCCCGGGCCAGCTCGGCGGTACCGTCGGTGGAGTTGTCATCGACCACAATCAGCTCGCAGTCGCTGAGATCCTCCCGGCGCAGCGACTCCAACAGGCGCGGCAGCCGCGCGCGCTCATTGCGCGCGGGCACGATGATGGACACCCAGGGGCGCTCGCCCGTCCGCTGAAGCAAGGGCTCGGCACTGGGCGGACAGGCACGCAGACGGCCAAGAAACACAAAGGCCAGACTCCAGGGCAGCAGTAACCAAAGCAGCTCGGTCAGCGGCATCATGACAGTGGCTCGGAAAGCGGATGGACAGGAATCCAGGCCAGGCGGCGGCACCGGACGGTCGCGATGGAATCCAGGTCAGTATGCGCGGGCGGCATCTGGAAGACAATGCTGGAAATGGCCACAGGCGAGTGAAAGCCCCTCTTCCTTGAGGGAGAGGGGTTGGGGTGAGGGTGAAACCTTGCAGCAATCCACCAAGGCTGGCTTTTGACTGAAGGAGGATGGCCTGAAGCCGTTGGCATTATCGGCGAGCTTCTCCCCTCACCCCGACCCCCGCTGGAGAGAGGGAGATACCCTGGCTGGCAGCTAGCAGCTGGCAGCGAATCCCTAGCCCCCGCCCCCTGCTCCTCGGTATCATCGCCGCCGAAGCGCCCAACCACCACGAGGAAGCGACATGTCCGCACTCCTTCGCGCCCTGCCCAAGGAACATCTGGCGGGGAGTCTTTTTGCCCTGGCTGCCATCTATCTGGCGAGCGTGGCCCCAAGCGTCGAGATTGCCTGGGTCTGCACCATCCTGCTGCTGACGGTCTTTCTCTTCGCCCTGGAGGTGGTGGCCGTGGACGTGGCGGCCATCTCCATCATGGTGCTGCTCGGCCTGACCACGCTCGGCGCGCCACTCATGGGGCTCGAACAGGGACTGGTGCCGGTCGAGAGGCTCTTCGATGGCTTCTCCAGCAATGCCGTCATCTCCATCATCGCGGTCATGATCATCGGCGCCGGGCTCGACAAGACCGGCGTCATGTCGAAGGTGGCGGCCTGGATCACCAAGGTAGGCGGACGCACCGAGACGCGCATCATCCCGCTGGTCTCGGGCTCGGTGGGCCTGATTTCCAGCTTCATGCAGAACGTCGGCGCGGCGGCGCTCTTTCTGCCGGTGGTCAGCCGCATCTCGGCGCGCACCGGGCTGCCACTCTCGCGCCTGCTCATGCCCATGGGCTTTTGCGCCATTCTCGGCGGCACCATCACCATGGTGGGCTCAAGCCCGCTCATCCTGCTCAATGACCTCATCCTGGCCTCCAACGCCACCCTGCCCGAGGGCACGGCGCCCATGGCCACCTTCGATCTCTTCGCGGTCAGCCCCATCGGACTGGCGCTGCTGGGCGCGGGCATTCTGTATTTCGTCATCGCCCGACGCCTGGTGCTGCCGGTGCGCGCGAGCGACAGCGTCGAGGCCAGCGATACGCGCCAGTATCTGGCCGACACCTATGGCCTGAGCGAATGCCGTCTCGATGAGGTGGTCATCCGTCCCGAGAGCAAGCTCGTCGGCGCCAGCATCGAGGATCTGGAGCGCGACTGGAAGGTGCGCGTGGTGGGCATGGATTGCGGTGACGGACCGCGTTTTGGCGCCGCAAGCTTCGATCGCACCCAGGGTATTATGGCCGGAGCCACCCTGGCGCTGCTCGGCGAAACGGCGGCGCTGGAGCGCTTCGCGCGCGATAACTGGGTGCGAATGAAGTCCGATCTGGACGTCTTCGCCGAGATTATGACGGCCACCAAGGCCGGCATTGCCGAGCTGGTCATTCCGCCCGGCTCCAGCCTCATCGGCCAGAGCGCGCACGATCTCTGGCTGCGCAAGACCCATGGTCTGTCGCTCCTGGCCATCCATCGCGGCGGCGCTCAGATCAACGCCACCACCGGCGGGCTGCGCGAGACGCCCCTGGCCGCCGGCGATGCCCTGGTGGTGCATAGCACCTGGGCCGATCTGGCGCGTCTTGAGAAAAATCGCAATTTCGTCCTGATCACCAGCGAGTATCCCCACGAAGAGCTGCGCCCGCACAAGGTCTCGGCGGCGCTGCTGTTCTTCGCGCTCACCCTGGGGCTGGTGCTCTTCACCGATCTGCGTCTGTCGCTCGCGCTCCTCACCGGCGCGCTCGGCATGGTGCTCGCGCGCGTGCTCAGCATCGCCGAGGCCTACGCGGCGGTGAGCTGGAAGACGGTCTTTCTGCTCGCCTCGCTCATTCCGCTCGGCATGGCGGTGGAGTCGAGCGGCACGGCGGCCTGGATCGCCGAGCAGTGTCTTCAGGCGCTGGGCGCCGTGCCCGCCTGGGTGGTGCAGGCCGCGCTTGCGGTGCTGGCAACGCTTTTTTCGCTGGTGATGTCAAACGTGGGCGCCACCGTGTTGCTGGTGCCGCTCGCGGTCAACATGGCCCTGGGCGTGGGCGCCGACCCGGCGATTTTCGCGCTCACCGTGGCCATCGCCACCTCGAACGCCTTTCTCATCCCCACCCATCAGGTCAATGCGCTCATCATGGAGCCAGGGGGCTACCGGGTGGGCGATTTTCTGCGCGCCGGCGGCATCATGACGGTGCTCTTTCTGGTGGTCATGCTGGTAGCGCTCAATCTGGTGTTCTGACACCAGGCGCGCCTCAGGCCGGCTGCGCGTCCCGCTCGCGCAACTCGCGGGCGAGGACGCCGACGGCGGCGGCGGAACTGGGCGCAGGCGCCGCACAGGCGCGACACCAGTCGCGCACCCCGGGATGCAGCTCAACCGCCAGCGCCGCCAGCCCAGCCGCGCCGGGTCCGATCAGGCGCAGCGGCAAACCGAGCTGAGCGGCAGCCACACAGAGGCCCACCAGGGCCACCCGCCCCGGCTCGCCCCACTGGCCCACACCCAGCCGAGTGGGCTCGGCGCCGGCCACCCCGCCCAGCGGACCCTGCACCCAGGCCAGCAGTCGCCCAACGCCCGCCAGAGAGGCCCGCTCTGCCGCATGACGCCCCACGCTCAGCGCCACATCCAGCGCATGCGTCTCAAGCACACCGCGTTTAACATCCTCGACCACCAGCACATCCCAGTCGAACCAGTCCAGGCCGGCTTGCCAGCTCGCCCCCAGCGTCAAGGCGAGCCCGGCATCCGCACCGCTCGACTCGGGCAGGATAAGACGCGCGCGCGCCCTGCCCGCTTCGCCAATGGCATCCCGACTGCCTCGCAAGGCGGCAGGAACGCTCAGCCACAGCGGTTTCAACAGGCGTCGCTCCGCAGCCGACCCAGCGCCCGCTCCAGACGCAGCCAATCGTCCTCACGACCCGGCAGTCCAAAGCGCAGACTGGGCGGATGCTCGAAGCGGCGCACCAGAATGCCCTGCTTCGCGAGCCCCGCCTCAAGCGCCTCGGCCCGAGGTGTTGCCACCCACTGAAAGAGTGCCGTGCCCCCCATTGGGGCCAGTGCGTGCGCGCCGAGCAGCCGCTCCAGGCGCGCCGAGGCGAGCGGCAGGGCGGCGCGCATCTCGCGCTGCCAGTCCGTATCGTTCAGGGCGCGGCGCGCCACATCGCGCGCCGGCCCGCTGAGCGTCCAGGGCCCGAGCCAGTGGCGCAGCGCACCGCGCACTCGGGGTTCGGCCCAGAGAAAACCCACCCGCGCGCCGGCCAGCCCAAAGAACTTGCCAAGCGAGCGCAGCACCACCAGCCCGGGCAATCCAGCATGGGGCAGGAGGCTATACCCGGGCGTAACGTCCATGAAGGCCTCATCCACAATGAGCCAGCCGCCGCGCGCGGCCAGACGCTCGCGCCACTCCAGCAGGCGCTCGACCGGCCAGCGATGACCGGTGGGATTGTTCGGATTGATCACCACCAGCGCATCCAGCTCCAGATCGCCCGGATCGCCCTCGGGCAGCTCCACCACCGCATGGCCGGCGAGACGCCAGTGATAGGCATGTTCCCGATAGCCCACCGCTGGCACCCCGACACGACCAGGCGCGCGCAGCCTCGGCAGGGCCTGAATGGCGGCTTGCGAACCAGCGAGCGGCAGTGGATCGGGCGCGCCGTAGAAGGCCGCCGCCGCATGCTCCAGACCATCGCCATCCTCGGGCAGACGCGCCCAGCTCAGCGTTGAGGGTGCTGTCACTGGCCAAGGATGGGGGTTGAGTCCGGTCGAGAGATCGAGCCACTGATCAAGCGCAATGGCATAACGCGCCGCAGCTGCGCGCAGCCGCCCGCCATGCTCGGGCGGTATCAGGGTGGCATCGGTTTCGATCAGGCTGCGGTAGCTGTGAGACGGGATGGACATGGTTCAGGCGCGACGGGAATGAGGAATGGGCGCAGGCGC
>JAFGTZ010000240.1 GCA_016938795.1 Chromatiaceae bacterium
CACCACATAGATATCCACCATGGACCAGCGTCCCATGGCCTCGGTGATGCGGTAGAGACGAGTCCGCTCGCGCGGACGCCAGCCCCAGCGCCGCTGCACCGAGACCAACAGAAACACCAGAATGAGCAGCTTCAACAGAGGCACGAAGACGCTGGCGACAAAGACGATGAGGGCCAGCGGCCACATGCCATGGCTGATCAGAAAGACTACCCCGCTCAGAATGGTATCCGATTGCACCTTGCCAAGCGATGTGACCGACATGATCGGCAGCAGGTTGGCCGGCACATAGAGCGCCAGGGCCGCAATGACCAGCGCCCAGGTGCGCTGCAGACTCTCGGGCTTGCGCCGGTGCAGCGCGTCGGCGCAGCGCGGACAGCGCAGCCGATCGCCGTCGCGCACCGCATCCGCGCGGGCGAACACCAGTTCGCACACATCACAGGCGAGATGCGCCTCGCCTGGGCGCAGGGGGCGGATGGCGCCGGGCAGCGCTACCCGCGACCACACCAGGTCGGGATCGAGCGCCGTTTGCGCGGCGGCCAGCACAAAGATGAGCGCGCCAAAGGCAAAGAGCGAGACACCCGGCACAATGGTCGCCATGTCCGAGAGCTTGACCACGGCAACCAGAATGCCGAGCATGAAGACATCCATCATGCCCCAGGGCGTGAGGGTGCGCACCCAGCGAAACAATCGCGGCAACCAGGGTGGCATCTGCCCGCGCAGCAGCGGCACCAGCACCACCAGCAGCAGCGCCAGCTGCAACCCAGGCGCGAGAATGCTGGTAAAAAGCACCACCCCGGCAAGCGCCCACTGCCCCCCGATCCAAAGATCTTGAACCCCGGTAATCAGGGTGGTCTCGGTGATCTGTCCGCGCATCTCGAAGGACAGAAAGGGGAAGGCGTTGGCGATGACAAAGAGAATAAGCCCCGCCACCGTGAGCGCCAGACTGCGATTGAGGCTGTCGGGCCGATCCCGATGCAGCACCATGCCGCAGCGCGCGCACTCACTGCTGCCGCCGCTCGGCAGGGGCGGATTGCGCTGGAGCAGGCCGCATTCGGGGCATTCTGTCAGGGCATCGCGCATGGTG
>JAFGTZ010000241.1 GCA_016938795.1 Chromatiaceae bacterium
ACAGGTGACACCGCGCCTGCCGGTCAATGCTGATCCCGGGTTCTCAACCTCAGCGCGGGGTTCTCGCGGCTAAAAGCCGCTTCCACAGGCGGTTCTTAGAGACAAGGGTGCGCATTGCGCACCCTTGCGGCTAGACGGCCAGTCCCAGCCAGTCGAGCAGGCTCGGCAGCAGCAGCGCCGTGAGCACCGCCGCGAGCGCCATGGCCAGTCCCGAGAGCGCGCCCTCGCGCGGGCCGAGCTGAAAGGCCCGTGCCGTGCCGATGCCATGCGCGGCGGTGCCAAGCGCAAGCCCGGTGGCCACCGGATCGCGAATGCCGAGCAGGCGCAGCGTACCGACCCCGAGCAGGGCGCCCGTGAGTCCGGTGAGCACCACCAGGGCCGCAGTCAGGGCCGGAATGCCGCCGAGCTTCTCGGCGATGCCCATGGCCACCGGGGTGGTCACCGACTTGGGCGCGAGCGAGAGCAGAATCTCGGTATCGGCATCGAAGAGCCGCGCCAGCTCCACCGCGCTGATGGCCGCCACGCTCACCCCAAACAGCAGGGCAACCCCGATGGGCATGGCCAGGGCGCGCAGCTCGGCGCGCAGTCGATAGAGCGGCACGGCCAGCGCCACGGTGGCGGGGCCAAGCAGAAAATGCACGAACTGCGCGCCCTCGAAATAGACTCCGTAGGGGGTGTCGCTCAGCGTCAGCAGGGCGATGAGTGCGCCCACCGTGACAATGACCGGATTGAGCAGGGCCGGCCTTCCGAGACGTCCATGAAGCCAAAGTGCCACCTGCCAGACCACCAAGGTGGCAGTCAGCCAGAGCAAGGGGCTGGCAGCGAGATAGACCCAGAGGGTCTGGAGATCGAGATCCTTCATGGTTCTGGCTTCGCCCGGCGTTTAGGCGTCTTGACGCCTGTTCATGAGGGCGCGCGCACCGATCAGTGTCAGCGCGGTCACCACCAGCGTGATGAGGGTGCCCAGCACCACGGCGGCGAGCAGCGCCGGCCAGTGCGCCTGAAGGCGCTCCCAGTGCACCATGACACCCACTCCGGCGGGCACGAACAGCAGCGGCAGATGGCCAAGCAGGCTGTCGGCGGTCTGTTCCAGCGCCGGGGCGAGTCGCCCGCGTAGCAGGAGTCCGCTGAAGAGCAACAACATGCCAAGCACCGGGCCGGGCAGGGGGAGCTTGAAAACCAGCACCAGGCTCTCGCCGATGAGCTGGCAGCCGAGGATGAGGGTCAGGGCTTGAAGCATCTTCGAAATGGTCTCTGCAGGGTTCGCCGGGCGTTTGATGCCGTTCTGGTTGGCATGAGGCGGCTAGTATAGCGAGCGCGCGCATCGGTCTCGCGCAGCCATTCCAAGCCGCCTGCGCGAAGGCAAAATAGCGTCCGCTGCCGGCCTTGATCCACAAAGTTGTGCACAATCTCGGCGCCTGGACACTGGAATCGGTATCTTGCCGGAAAAACCTTTTAAAAGACCTGAAGAATGTTTTCAAGCCTTTGATTTATAATAATTTTGTTCTCTGGTTAAAGATTGACCGGAAAGCGCTCGACCCAATGCCCAAGCGGTGTCCGAGCCTTTATCCAAAAGTTTTGCACAAAGTTATCCACAGATTTTGTGAGTTGCTGGGAAATGCCTAGGCGCGCCATGGGGTTGCGTCAATATGACAAAGCAATGTCAAAGGAGTGACGGCTAAGTGAGGCTTCTGTCGCGCCGAGAAGCCCACGCGACTTGCCGGGCGGCGCTATAATCGCCGCCATCTCCCCATAAGACGCCATCCTCCGCATCGAGGGCTCGAGCAGGTGCGATGCGCGATCAGGGCTTCTTATGCGTTCTCGATATCTGAACCGGTAATCGACGGCCTGCGCTAGCGGGCGTCGGGACGCCCCTCTTTACTTCTGTTCTGGAGTTTGACCTCGGTGATCGAAAATCTTCGCAACATTGCCATCATTGCTCACGTCGATCATGGCAAGACCACGCTGGTGGACAAGCTCTTGCAGCAGTCGGGCACGCTCGGCGAGCGCTTCGGGCCGGTTGAGCGCGTCATGGACTCGAACGCGCTGGAAAAGGAGCGCGGCATTACCATCCTCTCCAAGAACACCGCCATCCGCTGGAACGACTACCGCATCAATATCGTCGATACCCCTGGACATGCCGACTTCGGCGGCGAGGTCGAGCGCGTGCTGTCCATGGTCGATTCGGTGCTGCTGCTCGTCGATGCCCAGGAAGGCCCCATGCCGCAGACGCGCTTTGTGACCAGCAAGGCCTTCGCCCACGGCTTGCGGCCCATCGTGGTGGTGAACAAGATCGACCGTCCCGGTGCGCGTCCCGACTGGGTTATCGATCAGGTGTTCGACCTCTTCGACCGGCTCGGCGCGACCGACGAGCAGCTCGATTTTCCCATCGTCTACGCCTCGGCCATCAACGGTTACGCGGGCCTTGAAAACACGGTGAGCGGGGGCGACATGACCCCCTTGTTCGAGGCTATCGTCGAGCACTGCCCGGCCCCCGAGGTTGATCCCGAGGCGCCCTTCCAGATGCAGGTCTCGACGCTCGACTACAACTCCTTTGTTGGCGCCATTGCGGTCGGGCGCATACGCCATGGGAGCATTCGGCCCAATCAGCAGGTTGTGGTGGTGAAGGCCGACGGCACTCGCCAGCGCGTCAAGATCGGGCTGGTCTACGGCTATCTGGGACTGGAGCGCCATGAGGTGACCGAGGCCTCGGCGGGCGATATCGTGGCGCTTACCGGCATCGAGGCGCCGAACGTCTCAGACACCCTCTGTCATCCCGAGCATGTCGAGGCATTGCCCGCGCTCACGGTCGATGAGCCGACCGTGACCATGACCTTCCAGGTCAACACCTCGCCCTTCGCCGGTCGTGACGGTAAATATCTCACCTCGCGCCAGCTGAAGGATCGTCTCGAGCGCGAACTCATCCATAACGTGGCGCTGCGTGTGGAGGAGGGCAATGACCCCGAGAAATTCCGCGTCTCCGGGCGCGGTGAACTGCATCTCTCCATTCTGCTGGAGAACATGCGTCGCGAGGGCTATGAGCTGGCCGTCTCGCGCCCCGAGGTCATCTTCCGCGAAATTGACGGTCAGATCTGCGAACCTTACGAGCAGCTGACCGTGGATCTGGACGAAAGCTCGCAGGGCGCCATCATGCAGGCGCTCGGCGAGCGTCGCGGCGAGCTGAAGGATATGGTGCCCGATGGCAAGGGGCGGGTGCGTCTCGACTACGAAATCCCCTCGCGCGGGCTGATCGGCTTTCAGACCGAGTTCATGACCCTGACCTCGGGTACCGGACTCAAGTATCACGTCTTCGAGCGCTATCGTCCCGCCACCCAGGGGGCGGTGGCCAAGCGTCACAATGGGGTCATGATCTCCAACGCCACCGGCAAGGTGCTCGGTTATGCGCTCTTCAATCTTCAGGATCGCGGGCGCATGCTGGTCGCGCCCGGCGATGAGGTCTACGAAGGCCAGATCGTCGGCATCCACTCGCGCGACAATGATCTCACCGTCAATCCGCTCAAGGCCAAGCAGCTTACCAATATCCGCGCCGCCGGCTCGGACGAAAACATCCTGCTCACGCCGCCGGTCAAGTTCACCCTGGAACAGGCGCTGGAGTTCATCGAGGACGATGAGCTGGTTGAAATTACCCCGAGCGCCATCCGGGTGCGCAAGCGCTTCTTGAAGGAGCACGAGCGCAAGCGCGCCGGCCGCCTTTAAAACGACGCGCTTCAGGTCTCGGCATCTGCCGTGGCGACGCGGTTGCGCCCGCTCTGTTTGGCCTGGTAGAGCGCGCGGTCGGCCTGTTTCAGCAGATCCTGGGCGCCTGACGCGGTTGCGCCGGTAGCGGCGACGCCGAGACTGATGCTGACCTCGGGCCCCACGCTGGAAGCGGCATGCGGGAGCTTGAGGTTGGCGATGGCCGCGCGGCAGCGTTCGGCGATGTGGCGCGCGCCCTCGGTGTCGGTATCCGGCAGCAGCAGCGCGAACTCCTCGCCACCGTAGCGCGCGAGCAGATCACTCGCGCGTGCCACAGATTCGCTGAGCGCGCGCGCCACCCGGCGCAGACACTCATCGCCCGCGCCGTGGCCGTAGTGATCGTTGTAGCGCTTGAAGTCGTCCACGTCGATCATGACCAGGGCGAGCGGGCTGTGCTCGCGCCGGGCGCGCCGCCATTCCTGTTCGAGCTGCTGATCGAAGCGGCGACGGTTGGGGATGCAGGTCAGTCCATCGAGCAGCGCGAGTTGTTCGAGCAGGTCGGTCTTGAGCTTGAGATTGACGTGGGTGCGCACCCGCGCGTTGAGAATGGGCAGCTTGATGGGCTTGGTGATGTAATCAACCGCACCGAGATCCAGGCCGCGCATCTCGTCCTGGGTCTCGTTGCGGGCGGTGACGAAGATCACGGGAATATGGCTGGTGCCCGGATCATCCTTCAGCCGGCGGCACACCTCGTAGCCATCGAGTTCGGGCATCATCACATCGAGCAGGATGAGATCGGGCTGGGTGGCGCGCGCGACCTCGATGGCGCGTACACCGCTGTTGGCAACCCGGATCCGGTAGTCGGCCTTGAGTGCGTTGGCCAGCACCTGGATGTTGGCCGGCGCGTCGTCAACAATGAGGATCGAGGCCCGTTCGGTTGCAGGGTTTTGGCTATCCAGCATGGCGATGAGAGACAGGCTCGCGGGAAAGACGCATGGGTTTATTTTAGCCTTTACCCGGTTCGAACGCGCGTTAATCACTGGTTATTCCGCGCCGCAGACCTCGGGCTGCTTTGGTCGTTCGCTCAGCTGCACCCATCACAGATGGATTTTATGGTGAGGGCTTGGGGGATGGACGCGGGGTGACAGCGGCAGGGATGCCGCTGTCAAGCCATCCAGGGATGGATTCACTTCCGTTCCCCCGGGGCCATTACCCTGCCCCTGGCGGTCGAGGAAAACCAAAAACTGATTTGCGATTGGTAGATACAGGATGCGCCCTGACATGACATCTCCCGCTTCAGGTCTTCACCCCGTTCGCGAACCCTATGCCACCCACGAGCTGGCGGTTGGCGCTGGCCATCATCTCTATGTCGAGGAATGCGGCAACCCCGAGGGCCTGCCGGCGCTCTTTCTGCATGGTGGCCCTGGCGCGAGCTGCGATCCGACGCATCGCGGTTTTTTCGATCCAGAGCGGTATCGGGTGGTGCTCTTCGATCAGCGCGGTTGCGGGCGCTCGCGCCCCCACGCGGCCTTGGAGGCCAATACCACCTGGGATCTGGTCGAGGACATCGAGCGCATTCGCGCGCATCTCGGTATCGAGCGCTGGCTGGTGTTCGGCGGCTCCTGGGGCTCGACCCTGGCGCTCGCCTATGCCGAGACCCATCCCGAACGGGTGCGCGCCCTGGTGCTGCGCGGCATCTTTCTCTGCCGCCAGGCCGAAATTCGCTGGTTCTATCAGGACGGCGCGAACTGGGTCTTTCCAGACTATTGGCAGGACTTCCTGGCGCCCATCCCCGAGTCCGAGCGTCACGATCTGCTCAAGGCCTACCATCGGCGCCTGACCGGTTCGGACGAGGCGGCACGGCTTGAGGCCGCGCGCGCCTGGTCGCTCTGGGAGGGACGCAGCGCGACGCTCAGGAGCAATGCCGCGATCGAGGCGCATTTTGCCGATCCGCATCTGGCGCTGAGTCTGGCACGCATCGAATGCCACTATTTTGTCAACCAGGCCTTCCTGGAACCCAATCAATTGCTTGCCAACGCCGCACGGCTAAGTGCCATTCCGGGTGTCATCGTGCAGGGGCGCTATGATCTCATCTGCCCGGCGCGCTCGGCCTGGGAGCTGCATCAAGCCTGGCCGGGTTCGGTGCTGCGGATCGTGCCGGACGCGGGTCATTCGGCCTTCGAGCCGGGCACATGCGCGGCGCTGGTCGAGGCCACGGACGCCTTCGCGCGCGAGTTGGCGCCATGATTGGCCTCTTGCAGCGGGTGAGCGCGGCAAGCGTCGAGGTTGAAGGCGAGTTGATCGGCGCCATCGGACGCGGGCTCCTGGTGCTGGTCGGGGTGCAGCCCGAGGACACCCCGGCGCGCGCCGAGCGGCTGCTGGAGCGTCTGCTGGGCTATCGGGTGTTTCCCGACGCCGAGGAGCGCATGAATCTCTGTCTGCGCGATATCAGCGGCGGGCTCTTGCTGGTGCCGCAGTTCACCCTGGCCGCCGATACGCGCAAGGGACGCCGCCCGAGTTTCACCAGCGCCGCGCCGCCCGAGCAGGGCCGGGCGCTCTTCGAGCATCTGGTCGGGTGCGCCGGTGCGCTGCATCCCGAAGTGGCCTGTGGTCGCTTTGGGGCCGAGATGCGGGTGGCGCTGGTCAACGAGGGACCGGTGACCTTCTGGATCGAGGCCTGAGACCACGCCGGACAGCCGTTCGGGAAATGCTCTAGACTGACCTCGGACATTGCCCGTTCAGCGCGCTCAGGGTTGGGCTCGTGGCGGATGGAAACCCCGCGCTGTCGTTTCTTCCTCGCCTGCATCAATCGCCCCGAGCGCGGAGCCGAATCATGAGCCTAGCCAGCAGCAAAACCGTTATTCTTACCCCGGATGCCTGGATCGAAGCGCCCGAGCCCAAGCACAAGGCCCATCTGGTGCCCCATGGCGGAGGCGCGCCTTTCAATCTTGATGGCGTGCAGTCGGTGCTCGGGCGCGGCGAGGATGTCGATCTGCGCCTGGTCGATCCGCAGGTCTCGCGCCAGCACGCCAAGATCCTGGCGGTGCACAATCGCTACTACATCCAGGATCTGGGCAGCACCAACGGCACCTATCTCAATGGTGATCGCATCGAGAACGAGCGTCTCGCCCATGGCGATCTGCTCCAGCTCGGCGGCGCCGCGCTGCGCTTCGAGGTGAGCACCGATCTCGATGCCGACTATCTCAAGAAGATCAACCTCGACACCGTGACCTCGCTGGCCGAGGCGGTGGATAA